>JBOHWA010000977.1:0-4102 GCA_050735855.1 Binatia bacterium | reverse complement strand
GCGCCGTGCTGATCCCAACCGCGGTGCGCGCGGCGAGCACGGCGCCGAGGGCCCGGCGCCCTCCACCAGGCTGGGATCTCGCTGGCAGTGAGGCAAGCCCGCGGTGGCGCATGACGGTGCCGACAAGGCGGTACACGAGGGTGTGCGCCGGATTCAAACTGCCCCCGACACAACCGTCAGGACGGTCTGCTGGCGACGCGCGCCGAACGGCGCTACTGCCGTCCCGGCAGCAGCCGCTCCGGCTTCGGCGCCAGCGGCTGGACCGGCGGGCCGAAGATGATGCCGTAGCTGGCGCCGGGCTCGTACGGGCGGACGAAGTCGGCCGGCTTGCCGGGCGGCGCGGCGGCGACGGTGAAGAGCTTGCCGTCGCGCAGGAAGAGCTCTTCCATCTCGGCGCGGTTGAAGGGGCGTGAGCCGAGGCGGCCCCAGACGGCGATCTGGTTGCCGGATTCGTCGACGGCACGGTCGCGGTCCATGCCCTTCGACAGCGTCAGCGCCGGGCCGTCGGTCTTGTGGGTGGCGATCAGACGCGGCATCGGCGGCGGGCTGAAGCCGGTCGAGTACGGGTTCTCGTTGGGAGCGATGAGCTGCAGCACGCGCAGGCCGTTGGCGCCGTCGGCGACGTAGGCGAAGGCGGCGCCGTAGGTGGCGCCGACGCGCACCGAGCGGGTGTCGTTCATCGCCCCCTCGGCGCTGTACGTCGTGTACAGCACCGGCTGGGTGGGGCGCTCGACGTCGACGATCGCCAGGCCCTGGCTGCCGATCGGCACGTAGGCGTAGGTGCGGGCGACGTAGAGATCGCCCGCCTCGGCGAGCGGCAGGGTGGCGGCGAGACGCGGGGCGGCCGGCGCCGTCACGTCGATGACCTTGAGGCCCTCGGCGTCGGTGGCGAAGGCGTAGCGGAACTGCACGGTGATGGCGCGCGGATCGATCAGCGCGGGGGCGCCGAGCTCGGCGATGACGCGCGGGTCGAGCGGATCGTCGATGCTCACCACCACCAGCCCACGGTCGCACAGCACGTAGACCGCGGTGCCGGCGACGGTGAGGAAGCGCGCGCCGTCGAGCACGCCGCCGGGGTTGAAGGTGGCGACCCGCTCGAGGAAGTTGTTCTGCGGGTCGCCGTCGGTCAGCATGTCGACGTCGACGACGACCAGCCCCTCCTCGCGATCGCTGACGTACGCGTAGCGGTAGAGCGGGTGCATCACCTGCTCCTGGTTGGCCGGATTGCGCGTGCGCCCGTAGTTGATCGGCTGGTTGGTCGGCAGCGCCACGCCGGTGGCGTAGGCGGTGCGCACGTAGGCGCGCTGGCCGAGCGGCGAGACCGGCGCGCTGATCACCCGCTCGGAGAAGCTCTTGTTGTCCAGGTTGGCGACGTCGAAGACGCGCAGGCCGCCCGAACCGGTGGCCGCGTAGAGATACTCGCCGCGCAACTGCAGGCTGAGCACCTCGGGACGGCGGAAGAGATCGGTGAAGCCGTCGCCGGCGCCGTGGTGGTAGGCCTCGCGCAGCGCGGTGCCGGCATCGAGATGGCGCGCGAAGTTGGCCGGATAGGCCAGCTTGTGCAGGTTGCTGCCGATCACCGCCTGCGGCTCGTCCCATTCGGTCACCGCCACCGCCTCGATCCCGTCGCTCCCCTCGCCCACCCAGGCATAGCGGCCGATGAAGTTGACGAAGTTGGTGCCGAGGGTCAGCACCTGCGCCATCCAGGCGTTGTTGTCGTCGGCGCTGGAGACGTGGCAGTCGGCGCAGCCGCGCGTCTCGAGCTTGCGCACGGTGTGCGGGAAGTGGGCGTTGAAGGCCTGGCTGGAGAAGCCCTCGGCCGACACCGGCGCCTGCTGCCCGTACAGCCGCTCGCGGTTGGCGCTCACCGAGCTCAGCACCAGGGCGCTCGACGAGCGCACCGGCGCGACGATGTGGTTCTTGGTGGTCATGTGCTTGCCGAGCATGAAGATGTCCTGGCGCAGCACCTGCGGGTTGTAGGACGTCCAGTTGCGCGACTCGCCGCCCTCGAAGTGGTTCTGCGTCTTCTTCCAGTTGGCCTGCTGCGGCAGGTGGCAGCCGAAGCAGCTGGTCACCCACGAGGTGTGGCAGGTGTAGCAGGCCATCTCGGTCTCGCGGTGGGCGAGCGCGTCCTTGCTCGCCGGCAGCGCGCCCCAGGTGGTGCCGTCGCGCTGGATGGTCTTCGCCAGGCGCGCCTTGGGGTTGTACTCGGGGTGGGTGGGGTCGATGCTGTCGAGCACCTGCGACACCTTCCAACTCAGCTCGGGCTTCATCATCGAGCGTTGGATGAGCTCGCCGTCGACCCATTCGAAGCGCCGCTCGCGGAACGGCGTCAGGCCGGTGAGCAGATCCATGCCGCCTTTCGGCGCCGCCGGTCCGGTGCTGCGCAGCTGGGCGCGGCGGTCGATGGTGCCGTGGCAGTCCTGGCACTGGATCTCGACCGCGTTCGGATACTCCCCATAGAGCTTGCCGTTGCCGTGCGCATCCTGCTCGAAGTGGCAGTCGACGCAGTGCATGCCCTTCTCGGCGTGGATGTCCATCAGGTGGACGGCCTTGCGCAGCTTGTCGGGGTCGAGCATGTCGACCGCCTGGCCCGTGCCGTCGAGCAGGTTGCCGCGCTTGTCCTGCGAGAGCACGCTGCGGAAGACCCAGCCGTGGCCGTGGTAGTCGGCGAAGGTGGTCTCCTTGGCCGGCAGCCGGCTGACCTCCTTGAGGAAATTGATGTCGGTCCACAGGCCGCGCGTCGCCGCTTCCTCGGGGTTGTGGATCAAGCTGTCGTACTGGGCCCGGAAGTCGCTCTCGTTGAACGGCGTCGGCTCGTCCTCGGTGCGGAAGCGCTGGTGCGCCGGCCACAGCAGGTCGCCGTCGGTCTCGTAGTCCCACATCTGGAAGCCGAGATAGGTGTTCACGAACGAGTTCGGCTGGTGCATGTGGCAGATCATGCACTGGCTGGTGGGGATGGCGCGGGTCAGGCGATGGGTGATCGGATGGCCCGACTCGTCGCGCCGGATGGTCGGATCGGCGCCGTGGTAGGTGCCCATGTTGCCCTTGTCGGCGTAGGGCCCGGCGCTGACCGGGTTGCGATCGTTGGCGTACACGACGTGGCAGGCGGTGCAGCCGCTGGAACGGAAGTCGCCCGGATTGTCGTTGGTGCCGAGGAACGACAGCATCGGGTCGTTGAGCCGCGTCTTGTGCAGATTGAGCACGCCGGCGGCGACGCGCAGCTCGGTGCCGAGCCCGCGCGAGCTGAGCTTCATGTCGGGCTTGCCCGGCTCCTCGACGAACGGCCCGACGTTGGGGTTGGCGATCTCGGCCGGGCTGGAGCGGTCGGCCTTGCCGCCCTTCTCGAAGGCGCGGAACGGGTCGGCGGGCTGGACGACGTTCCAGCGCGGCAACGGCACCAGCGACGGCAACACCCCCTTGGCGAGCTGCTCCGCCGTCGGCGTCGGCACCGTGTTGATCTGCTGCGCGACGCCGTCGGCGGAATACGACTCGCCGAAGATGTAGTTCTTCACGCTGACGATGCCGTTGTTGTAGGCGGCGCCGCCCCACAGCATCGCCGACGTGGTCATCAGGCTGCGCTCGACCTTGTGCGTCTCCTGCGTGTGGCAGGCGCCGCACGAGAGCTCGGAGACGCGCAGGTCGCCGGGGTTGACGAAGCGGATGAACTCCGGCGATTCGTGATTGAGCAGCGTGTAGCTGCGCACCGGGTTGGCCGAGCTGATGCGGGCCGGATCGTTCGGGTCGGCCCACTGCTCCGGGTGGCGCGGCAGCACGTGCGCGTCGCGCTGCGCCGCCGCGTAGGCCTCCGTTCCCGTCGCCGCCCCGCCGGCGTTCACCTGCGCGTCGCCGCCGTGGCAGTCGGCGCAGCCGATGACCACGGCGGTCGATTCGTGCATCGGCTCGATCCCGGCATGGCAGGAGAGACAGCCGGCGCTCTTGGCGTCGGCCTCGGCCTGTGTCTGCCGCAGCGGCGCGGGCGGCGCCGGGGCGGCGGCGGCGGGGTGCGCTGAGAGTAACAACAGCGCGCAGCCCGACAGGGCCCACCCCAGCCACCCGGCGGAGCGCGGCTTCGAGGGTCCCTTCCCCCCTTGCGGGGGAA
>JBOHWA010000976.1:0-4539 GCA_050735855.1 Binatia bacterium | reverse complement strand
GCCAGGTGGCGCACGGCGCCGGCGGCGGCGGCAGTTACGCCATCAAGGCGACGACGAGCGGTTCGGTGCCGAGCGGCAGCGCGGGCTCGGACAACGGCGCCGTCCAGATCGGCTTCCTGGCCACACAATGAGCCGGAGGCTTCCGCGATCGCGGCGCCCGCACGGCGCCGCGTGTCTCGTGCTCGCCGCGTCGCTCTGCGGCGCAACGGCCGGGCGCGCGGCGTCGCTGCAGACCACCACGTTCACGTATTCGCGCAACGCCGATGGCGCGCCGACCGCGGTGACGACGCAGGTCGACGGCCAGCCGGCGCAGACCGTCTACCTCTCCTGGGACAACTTCACCGCCAACAGCGACGCGCCCACCACCGGCACCGTCAGCGCCGGCGACGGCAATCTGCTCGGCATCGGCCCGAGCCCGGGTACCAGCGAGCTCACCATGGCGTTCACCTACGACGTCCGCGACCGTCTCACCGGTTGCACGCCCGCCCGGGGGCCGGCGGCCGCGTTCGCCTACCATCCGGCGAGCCTGATGGCGTCCTCGACCCTCGGCAATCGCGACGCGCTGCAGTTCTACTACGACAACACCGCGACGCCGCTGATGACCAACGTGCGCCAGCAGTCCAGCGGCCTGACCTCGAGCTTCCTCGAGGCGACGCGCTACCTCAGCGACGGCAGCGAGCAGGTGCTGCTGCAGCCGCGCAAGGACACCGCCGGCGTCTACCGCACGGCCGAGGAGACCTTGACGCCGTATGCCTACGATCCCTACGGCGCGCCGCTGTCGCCGGCGCCGACGGCGGCCGACGAGGAGTACGATCTCACCGAGAACCCGTTCCAGTACGCGGGCGAGTACCGCGATCGCACCTGCGACATCTACTACCTGCGGGCGCGCTGGTATCTGCCGGGCCAGCAGACGTTCCTCAGCCGCGATCCCGGCGATCTCCTACACCGCTTCAACTACACCGCCGGCGACCCGATCGGCCGCACCGATCCCAGCGGCCTGAAATTCACCGGCGAGGACTTCAGCCGCGACGTCGACAAGGCGGTGCGCACGCTGACGCCCGGCGTCTGGGCGTACATCGAGCCGATCCTGCCGGTGTGGGGCGAGGTGATGGGCGGCGTCGAGCTGGTGGGCGAGCTGCCGTCGTTCTGGCATCATCCGACGATCGCCGGCGACGTCGAGTTCGGGGTCATGGCGGCGTCGATCGTTACCGAAGTGGTGGGCGAGACGCCGTGGTTCGATACGCGCTTCGCGACCCCCAACCGCGCCTTCGGCGCGCGCATCGGCCTCGACCTGACGCTCAACGGGGCGATGACGGCCACGCAGGCCGATCAGCACGGCCATCTCGATCCGGAGGCGCTCATCCAGGGCACCGAGTCGGCGCTCTACGGCGTTTTCTGGGGCCGCCTCGTCGGCGGCGTCGGCTACCGCCCGTTCGGACTGCGGGTCGACGACGTCGACGAGCTGGCCCTGTCCCATTTCCAGGACCGCAACAACATCAACCAGTCGCTGGTCTTCCGCGTCCGCTACAACACCAGCGGCAAAGCCTCGTTCACCTCGCCGGCGATGGAGTCGCTGCACGTCGGCAACTACCACGAAGCCGTGTTCGCCATCTCGCGCGACCGCCTGATCACCGGCGAGATCGGGCTGCAGGGAGGCAACTACACCTGGGAGACCAACTGGACCCGGGAGGCCGCCGCGTTGAAGAAACCGTCGTCGTTCATCGCCGGCAAGACCGACCGGCAACTGATACTGGTGGGCAAGTTCCGCGACGACGCGGTGACGTCGGCGTTCGAGTGGCGCATGTCCGAGGGGGGGCACGACGCGATGCTGTTCGGCCGCACCGGCGGCTCGAGCTCGCCGTTCGCGGGATACAACAAGTTCACCAACAACTGTCAGCGCAATGCGGCGATGGTGCGCGCCGACATCGACTCCGGCCTGCGGACGCGGGCGCGTTTCAATCGCACCATGTCGAATTGAGGACGATGGTGGCCGCCAAGGGCGCCAAGTCGACGGCGGTGCCGTCACCGGGTGGTGTGGTCCGCCAGACATCATCGCCAATGGGGTTCCACGCGGGAATGGGGGCGGGGGGGATTGAAGGGTTGCTCAACTTGGCGCGCGTGGCGTCCCTGGCGGCCATGCTTCTGCTGTCGTTCGCCACCGCCGCCGGTGCCGGCATGCAGACGACCACGACGACGTACGCGCACAACGCCGACGGCGCGGTGGTGGCGGTGACCACGGTGGTCGACGGCGGCACGCCGCGGACCACCTACTTTACCTGGGACAACTACCTGCCCGACGAGACGACGCCGACCAGCGGCACCGTCAGCGCCGCCGACGGCAACCTGATCGCGGTGGGCGACGCGCCCGGTCTGACGGCCCAGCTCAGCTACGACGTGCGCGACCGACTCGTCTCCTGCAGCCCGGGCGACGGGCCGTCGGCGAGCTATGCGTACGACCCCGCCAGCCTCATGGCGAGCTCGACCCTCGCCTCTCAGGACACGCTCCGCTTTCACTACGACACCAGCGCGCCGGCCCTGATGGTGAACATCGCCCACTCCTCGACCGGGCTCGTCTCCAGCTTCCTCGGCCCGGTGCACTACCTGAGCGACGGCCGCGAACAGGTGCTGCTGAACCCGCGCAAGGACACCGCCGGCGTGTACGACGCCGACGCGCAGACGCTGGCGTCGTACGCCTACGATCCGTATGGCGCCCGGACCGACGCGCCGGCGCCGATCGGCGACGACTACGACCTCGCCGCGAACCCGTTCCAGTACGGCGGCGAGTACCGCGATCCGAGCTGCGGCGCCTACTACCTGCGGGCGCGCTGGTACCTGGCCGGGCACCAGACCTTCCTCTCGCGCGACGCCGGCGATCCGCTGCATCGCTACAACTACACCGCCGGCAATCCGATCGGCCGTGTCGATCCCAGCGGCCTGCGCAGCGTCGAGGCGGGCGCGCGCCACTTTCTCCGCAGCGTCGACGCGAGCGGCAACGGCGCCGGCGGCGCCGCGGCGCGCTTCTTCCTCGGCGCCGAGCTCGGCATCGCGCAGATTGTCGCCAATCCCTCGGGCTACTGGCACCGGCTCGAGCACGACACCGGCGGCATCGACATCTTCCTCGCTGCCGGGCTCGCGACCGAGCTCGGCACCTCGGGCTGGGGCCCGCTGCCCGAGCTGCCCGGGAGCTATCGCGAGAGCTTCGTCGGCCGGCACCTGATCGACAGCATCATCGGCGTCGGGCAATCGGTGGCCTCCGGCTACGGCGGGCACCGCTTCGACTGGGCCGCCGTCGGCCAGGGCGTCGAGTACACCGCCGGCGGCATGTTCGAAGGCCGCGAGCTGCTCGGCCTGGGCTACAAACCGTTCTCCCTCAACGCCGACGATGTGACGCGACAGGCGACGACGCACTTCGCCAGCGGCGACCGCGATACCGACGTGCTCGTCTACCGCGTGCGCGGGCCGCTGTTCCGCATCCGCGGCGTCAACGCGCCACAGTTCACCTCACCGCTGCTGGAGGCCGTGAACCTCGGCGTCTACCACGAGTCGCTGGTCGGCGTGCTGCGGCAGTGGGACAGCTCCATCCAGGGGCTGGCCAACGCCAACTACTCGATCTCCGCCGAGCCGATGCAGGTCCTGAGTGAGAACCGGCTCTCGCACCAGCGCCTGATCAGCCGCGGCGCCGGTGTCGGCGTCGGCCGCTCCCAGAGCGCCGCCTTCGTCGGCGACTACACCAAGGGCGCCGACACGTTCCTCAAAGCGGCGGGCAAAGAGACCGGCGACGACTTCCTCACCCGCAACCGGCAGGTCGCCATCAAGCGCGACACCGGCGGGTATCCCGCCGACCCCTATCGCCTGCTCGGCAACAACTGCCAGACCTTTGCCGGCCGTATCCGGGGCAATCTGGGGTTCTAGTAACGACGTCAACCGCGACGACGCCGGCGCGTCGGAACCTGAAAGTCACGCCTCGCGTCCGAGCACCCCGCGGCGATACGCCGACGGCGATTTCCCGGTCCAGCGGCGGAAGGCCTTGTTGAAGGCAAACTGGTCGGCGAAGCCGGCGACGCCGCCGACTTCGGCGACGCTGAGGCGCAGGTCGCCGATCAGGTCAGGGCGGCGGCGTGGCGGCGGGGATCGTCGAACACGGCGCCGAGGTCGGCGCCGTCGGTCGCGCATCCGCAGGATGTTGGCAGGCCGCGGGGACGGATAACCCGGTGCGGCGGAAAGCGCCCAGCGCCGACATTCGCAACCATGTCGTCTGTTTGCACGATTCCAAGAAGCGGAATAGGGCTACCCTGTGATGCCCGCTCGAGAAGGAGCGTCGCCTTCAGGCTCCGACATATCCCGGAAATGAAAGTTCACCCGGTTATTGGAGCTATCCGCCTCTTAGCCTCTCGATGCGGGGTGCTGGGCAGTTCGGCGTTGCTGGCGTGGGTCGCTCCGGCGTTCGCACAGCCGTACGCCTACGTCAGCAACATTGAGTCAGCCAGTGTGTCCGTCGTCGACACGGAGGCGAACCGGGTGATCGCCACGGTTCCAACC
>JBOHWA010000975.1:0-1508 GCA_050735855.1 Binatia bacterium | reverse complement strand
ACGGCGCCGAGGGACCGGCGCCCTCCAGGCGTTGCTCGCCGCGCCAGGCCACGGTCAGATGCCCCAACACACTGCCGACCGCCAGCACCACCGCCGCCGACCAGACGATGTCGGTCAGCCAATGGCGGCCGGCGACCATGCGCCCGTACCCGATCAGTCCGCCCCAGGCGAGACCGGCGACGAGCAACGCCACCGCCAGACCCGGCCAGCGCCGGCGCAGGACGAAGTACGGCGTAGCGATCAGGAAGCCGAAGCCGGCGGCGTTGGACGGGAAGGCCTTGCAGTCGCAATCGGGCTCCGAATCGAACGGCTGCCGGAAGCCGTAGTCACCGCCGAGCTCGCGCGTCTGGTCGGGGCGCGGCCGATTGATCTCCGTCTTCATCGCGCCGATGATCGCCAGCACGGCGATGAGCAGCGTCGCCGCGAAAACGCCCGCCGCGCGCGCCGCCAACGGCCAGCGGCGGCGCAGTGCCGGCACGGCAAGCAGCACAAGGCCGCAGGCGGCGCCGACGAACGAGTAGACCGACGCGCGCTCGGCCATCTCGCCGAGCCCGGCTGCGGGCTGCAGGATGCGCGGCGCGATGCGGCGGTCCAGATCGAACAGCATCGCCACGAGCGTCAGCACCGCGGCCGCGCCGAAGATCACCAGCCAGTCGATGACCAGGGAGCGCGGCAGGCGCTGCGGAGTCTCCACCATCGCCGCGCCATAGCGCGTCTAGCGCGGGGATGCGAAACCCCGTTGGCCACGGTCAGATCAGATCAGATCAGAACGGGGCCATGCCGATGTCCGTGGCGATGGCCTCTGCCTGCGCGAGCGCTTCGGCGGCCTGCTGGCGCGACTGCCTGCCGCCGCGGGCGAGCAGCAGAGACGCCTGGTCGCGCAACGTGAAGGCGAGCCACGGCCGGGCACCCATGCGCTCGTGCTCGGCGCGGGCGGTCTCGAGCAGCCGCGCGGCATCGTCGGCGCGCCCCAGGGCGGCTGCGAGCACGCCGACGTAGCGCGCGCCGTGGCCGAGCGAGGCGATGCCGGTCCCGGCGCCGATGACACGCGCCGCGTGCGGGGCCAGCAGGCGGTGCAGCACGGCGGCGCGCGCGCCATCGCCGCTGCCGGCGGCGGCCTCGGCCAGGTAGGCGAGGGTCATCAGCCAGACGCTGTCGCGCGGGACGGCGGCGAAGTCGCCGTCTGCCAATCGATCCAGCTCCCGCCGGGCGGCGGCGTGATCGCCCTGCCGCGCCTGCACCATGGCGAGCTGGGCGCGCAGCAGATGCTGGCCGGGCGCCTGCTCGAGATAGCGTGTCAGGCGCGCCGCGACGTCCACCCAGTGGCCGCGCAGAAAGTCCAGGTGCATGGTCTGCGCCGCAAACACCGGCCGGACGTTCGGATGGTCCAACTGCTCGCCGCAGGCCAGCGCCTCGGCGGCCAGGCGCTCGGCGTCGCCGAAGCGGCCGTCCTGCAGCGCCCGCATGGTGCCCAGACGGCGCGCGAACCAGCGGAACCAGGGCACACC
>JBOHWA010000974.1:0-4235 GCA_050735855.1 Binatia bacterium | reverse complement strand
CCGTCGTCGCATCGGCGCCCAGCGCGCCGATCAGCAGTCGTAGTAGAGGTGGAACTCGTACGGATGCGGCCGCAGGCGAAGCTGCGAGACTTCCTTCTCCATCTTGTACTCGATCCAGGTATCGATGACGTCCTGGGTGAAGACGTCGCCCTTGAGCAGGAAGGCGTGGTCCTTCTGCAGGTTCTTGAGCGAGTCCTCGAGCGTGGCTGGCATACCGGCGACGTCCTTCAACTCCTCCGGGGTCAGCGAGTAGATGTCCTTGTCGAGCGGATCGCCTGCCGACAGACGGTTCTCGATGCCGTCGAGACCGGCCATCAGCATCGCCGCGAAGGCGATGTAGCCGTTGCACGACGGGTCGGGGAAACGCACCTCGATGCGCTTCGCCTTGGGGCTCGGCGAGTACATCGGAATGCGGATGGCGGCCGAGCGGTTGCGGCTCGAGTACGCCAGGTTGACCGGCGCCTCGAAGCCCGGCACCAGGCGGCGGTAGCTGTTGTTGGTCGGGTTGGTGAAGGCCGCCAGCGCCGGCGCGTGCTTGAGGATGCCGGCGATGTAGTGCATCGCCATCTCGCTCATGCCGGCGTAGCCGTTGCCGGCGAACAGCGGCTTGTCGCCCTTCCAGATGCTCTGGTGGGTGTGCATGCCGGTGCCATTGTCGCCAAAGAGCGGCTTGGGCATGAAGGTCGCGGTCTTGCCGTGGCGCTTGGCGACGTTCTTGACGCAGTATTTGAACCACATCAGGTTGTCGGCCATCTTCAGCAGCGGCGCGAAGCGCATGTCGATCTCGGCCTGGCCGGCGGTGGCGACCTCGTGGTGCTGCTTCTCGACGAGGATGCCGACCTCCTCCATCATCATGACCATCTCCTGGCGGATGTCCTGCTGAGAGTCGGTCGGCGGAACCGGGAAGTAGCCTTCCTTGTAGCGCGGCTTGTAGCCGAGGTTCGGCCCCTCGTCGCGGCCGGTGTTCCACGAGCCCTCGGAGGAGTTCACGTAGTAGTACCCGGAGTGCTGGGTCTGGTCGTAGCGGATGTCGTCGAAGATGAAGAACTCGGGCTCCGGACCGAAGTACGCGATATCGCCGACGCCGGTCGACTTGAGGTGCGCCTCCGCCTTCTTGGCGATGTTGCGCGGGTCGCGCGAGTAGTCTTCCTTGGTGATCGGGTCGGTGACGTAGCCGAGCAGGCTGAGCGTCGGCACCGCGCAGAACGGATCCATCACGGCCGTGGTCGGATCGGGCATCACCAGCATGTCGGACGCGTTGATCGGCTGCCAGCCGCGGATCGAGGAGCCGTCGAAGCCGCTGCCCTCCTCGAAGAGCGCTTCGCCAAACTCCGACATCGGGATGGTGAAGTGCTGCCAGGTGCCGAGGAAGTCCATGAACTTCAGATCGACACAAACCGCCTTCTTCTCCTTGGCAAACTTGACTGCTTCCTTCGGCGTCATGCTGGTGAATCCTCCCCTGTGTTGGATGTAGACGGTGCGGCCCCCCGCCGCAGCGGGGGGCTGGTTCCTGGGTGAGACAGCCGCGCGCGGCGCGCGGCTCAGATAGCGTCGTTGCCGCGTTCGCCGGTGCGAATGCGGATCACTTCCTCGATCGGCAGCACGAAGATCTTGCCGTCGCCGATGCGGCCGGTCTTGGCGGTCTTTTCGATCGCCGCGACGATCTCGCCGACCTTCTCGTCCGCCGCGATGATCTCGAGCTTCACCTTCGGCAGGAAATCGACCACGTATTCCGCCCCACGATAGAGCTCCGTGTGGCCTTTCTGACGGCCGAATCCCTTGATCTCGCTGACGGTCAGCCCTTGCACGCCGATGGCGCTCAGGCCTTCCTTCACCTCGTCGAGCTTGAACGGTTTGATGATCGCTTCCACCTTCTTCATAGGTATCTCCTCGCTTGTAGCGTCGCGGGTTCTATTCCACCGCCGGTAAGGCTGTAAAGGCGCTTCACAGATTGTACGCGCGTTCGCCGTGCTGCGACAGGTCCAGGCCGACGATCTCTTCTTCCTCGCTGGCGCGCAGGCCCATCGTCGCATCGACCAGCTTGAGCAGGATGAAGGTCACGACGAACGAGTAGCCGACCGTGATCAGCACCGACAGGGCCTGCACCCCGAGCTGCGTCGGGTTGCCGAAGAACAGTCCGTCCGCACCCGCCGGGTTGACCGCGGTCGACGCGAACAGGCCGGTGGCCAGCGCGCCCCATGTCCCGCCGGCGCCGTGCACGCCGACGACGTCGAGCGAGTCGTCGTAGCGGAGCTTGAACTTGAGCGAGACGGCGAAGTAGCAGAGCACGCCCGCCACCGCGCCGATGATCAGCGCCGACATCGGCCCGACGAACCCGGCCGCCGGGGTGATCGCCACCAATCCGGCCACGCTGCCGGAGGCCGCACCGAGGACGCTGGCTTTGCCGCGTTCGAGGTACTCGATCAGGCCCCAGCTGAGGGTCGCCGCCGCCGCCGCGAGATGCGTGGCGACGAAGGCCGACGCCGCCAGGCCGTCGGCTGCCAGCGCGCTGCCGGCATTGAAGCCGAACCAGCCAAACCAGAGGATACCGGCGCCGAGCACGGTCAGGGGCAGGTTGTTGGGCATGATCGGCTCCTTCGGCCAGCCCAGGCGACGGCCGAGCACAATGGCCGCCGCCAATGCTCCCATCCCCGAGCTGATGTGCACGACGGTGCCACCGGCGAAGTCGAGCGCGCCGAGCTTGCCTGCGCCCATGAAGCCACCGCCCCACACCCAGTGCGCGATCGGGTCGTAGACCAGGGTCGCCCACAGCAGGGTGAACACCACGAAGGGCCCGAAGCGCATCCGCTCGGCGAAGGCGCCCGAGATCAGCGCGGGCGTGATCACCGCGAACATGCCCTGATAGATCATGAAGGCCAGATCGGGAATCGTCTTGGCGAACGGACTCGGCCCCTGTCCGACGCCGTTGAGGAACAGGTAGTCGAAGCCGCCGATCACCGACCCGATATCGCTGCCGAATGCCAGGGTGTAGCCGAACAGGACCCACTGCACCGTTACCAGTCCGATGATGAAGAAGCTGTGCATGATGGTGCTGAGAATGTTCTTCTGTCGCGCCATGCCGCCGTAGAACAGCGCCAAGCCGGGCGTCATGAAGAGCACCAGTGCAGCTGAGACCAGAATCCATGCGGTGTTGCCCGAATCCAGCGTTGACGTCGTTTGCTCCTGCGCGGCCGCCGGTTGCGCCCAGAAACAGACGGATGTCGCAATAATCCCGTACCGCGCCATCCTGCTCATCGTCCGGAACCCCCCGCACTTCACACTCTCGTCGACCACTCGGTGGATGCATTGGCCATGGAGTCGACGAAACGAACCGATACCGACGCCCGATGAGGCTGATCAGCAACTCCAATGCCGACCGCCGTCGGACTCGAAAGCCACTGCGCCTGGGCGGCAACATGGGACCGCAGATGCCCAATCAGAAGGCACTGCTCAGTTAGCGGGCAGGGGGGCTAGAAGCGGACGCGGGAGCGTCGATTGCGCTCCTGCCGCGCCCCGTACGCGGCACCGAGCAGGAAGCCAATCACCAGCCCGACACCCGCCAGGGCCAGCGATGGGCCGATCTCGCGCGGGTCCATGGGGTCGACCACCGGAGTCGGCAGCGGCAGCGCTGGCCGCCCGTCGCCAGCGACCTCGCGCGGACCGGACGGGGTAACGGCGCTGGCGTCCGCAGGCACCGCGCCGGTCGGCGTTGCGACGGCCGATTCGAGCGCCGCCAGCCGTTCGCGCAGCAGGGCTACCTCTTCGTCCAACGGCCGGGAATCGGATGCCCCTTCGCGCGTGGGACCTGGCGTGCCGGGGTCCGACGCTTCGGCCGGCGGCGACGCAGCCGGCGTGGCAAAATCGACCGCGACCACCTCGACGTCGGGCGGGAGCTGCAGATAGGTGGCTTTGATGAAGCCCTGCTGGCCGTTGGCCAGGGCCACCAGCGCCCAGCCGCCGATGACGCGTTCGACGGTGACGGTCGTCCCGCGCGAGAGGTACAGAAACGCCGGGCTTTCCGGGTCGGGGGCGCGCCGGACATTGACGGCGTCGACGTCCCGCACCGTCGCCTTGACCGACGCCGCGTCAGCCGACCGCGGCATGCAGGTCATCGCGGAGGCGATCAGCGCGCAAACGAGGAGTAGGCGGGGCATGGAAGAAATGGTCGGGGTGACTGGACTTGAACCAGCGACCTCACGGTCCCGAACCGTGCGCTCTACCAGTCTGAGCTACAC
>JBOHWA010000973.1:0-3436 GCA_050735855.1 Binatia bacterium | reverse complement strand
CTCCAGGACTCAGATCCGTGTGCGATGCCCGGCCCAGTACTTCTCGCGCAGCAGGCGCTTGTACAGCTTGCCGGTCGGGGCGCGCGGCAGCTCGGCGGTGAAGTCGATCGAGCGCGGGCATTTGTAGCGGGCGAGGTGCTGGCGGCAGAACGCCTGCAGCTCGTCGACCAATGCCGCATCGGCGGCGGCCGGGTCGGCCGGCTGCACGACGGCCTTCACCTCTTCGCCCATTTCGTCGTTGGGCACGCCGAAGACGGCGCAGTCGAGCACCTTGGGGTGGGTGACGAGCAGGTTCTCAATCTCCTGCGGGTAGATGTTGACGCCGCCGGAGACGATCATGAAGTCCTTGCGGTCGGTGAGGTAGAGGTAGCCCTCGGCGTCGAGGTAGCCGACGTCGCCCACCGTGCCCCAGCCCTGCGCGGTGCGCGCCGCGGCGGTCTTGGCCGGATCCTTGTGGTAGCGGAACGCCGGCCCGCCGGAGGGCTCGAAGAAGATGCGCCCCGGCTCGCCCACCGGCAGCTCGCGCCCGTCGTCGTCGAGGATGTGCACGCCGCCGGCCAGCACCCGGCCGACCGAGCCCTTGTGGCGCAGCCACTCCTCGCTGGTGATGATCGTCGCGCCGAGCCCCTCGGTGGCGGAGTAGTACTCGTGGATGATCGGCCCCCACCAGGCGATCATCTGCTCTTTCACCGGCACCGGGCAGGGCGCGGCGGCGTGGATGGCGACGCGCATCGAGGACAGATCGCGCCGCTGCCGCTCGGCGTCCGGCAGGCGCAGCAGGCGGACGAACATGGTCGGCACCCACTGGCTGTGGGTGACGCGGTGGCGCTCGATGAGCGCCAGGGCGCCGGCCTCGTCGAAGCGCTCCATCACCACGACGGTGCCGCCGGCGCGCAGCACGGTCAGACAGAAGTTGAGCGGCGCGGCGTGATAGAGCGGCGCCGGCGAGAGGTACACGCTGTCGGCGCCGATGCCGTAGAGCGCGCCGAAGGCCTTCATCAGCGGGGTGACCTGGCCGACCGGCGTGCGCGCCAACGGCTGCGCCACGCCCTTCGGTCGCCCGGTGGTACCCGACGAGTAGAGCATCGCGGCGCCTTCGATCTCCTCGGCCAGCGGCGCCGACGGCCGGGCCGCGACGGCGGACTCGTAGGACTCGTAGCCGTCGAGCCCGCCATCCATGATCAGGCGCGTGTGCAGCGCGGCGGGGAGCAGCGGCTGCAGCGCCGCCGCGGTCGCCTGCTGCGCCGCGCTGGTGACGAAGGCCAGCGCGTCGCAGTCGCCGACGATGTAGGCCGTCTCCTCCGCCGTCAGGTGGGAGTTGATCGCGGTGTAGATCAGCCCCGAGCGCTGCGCCGCCCACACCACCTCGAAGAAGCGCGGCGTGTTCTCCAGCTGGAAGGCCATGTGGTCGCCGACGCGCAGGCCGCGCGCGTACAGCAGCTGCGCCAGGCGGTTGGAGCGCGCGTCGAGCTCGGCATAGGTGATCGTCTCACCCGACTCGGCCATGACGATGGCCGGCTTGTCGGGCGTCCGTGCGGCGTGAAATCCGGGCCACATGCGGCGCGTCTGTAGCCGCTTCGGCGACGGCGCGCCACCGCCGGCGCGAGTTGTGCGGCGCAAAGAGCGGGCGGGCCGCCCGCGCTCAGGGGGGTGGCGGCCTGGCGAAAGGGCGCGCTCGGTGTGGAAATCGGTACCGCAGTCCGGAATTCAATCAGCTGCTTGACGCGCCTTCACCGATCGAGTGACAACCGGGGATCATTCGAGGAGGGAGCCCAGCCATGGCCGAACGCATCGTCTCCGCGGACTCGCACGTCAACCCACCCAAGGATCTGTGGCTGCGCGACGTGCCGGCGAAGTTCAAGGATCGCGCCCCACGCGTCGACTCGACCCCGCAGGGCGACTTCTGGATCGTCGACTCGCAGATCAGCGGTGCCATCGGCCTCGACTCGTCGGCCGGGCGCAAGCCGGAGGACTTCAAGCCGCACGGGCTGACGTACAAGGACATGCGGCCGGGGTCGTACGATCCGACGGCGCGCCTGGAGGACATGGACACCGACGGCGTCGACGCCGAGGTGCTGTACTTCGGCGGCCCGGTGACGCAGTACGCCGCCGATGCCGATCTGCGCCTGTGGATCGTGCAGCGGTACAACGACTGGATGCTCGAGCTCTCGAAGGCCTCGCCGCGGCGCCTGGTCGGCCTCGCGCACGTGCCGCTGGTCGACCTCGACGAGGGCATCACCGAGCTCAAGCGCATCGCCAAGATGGGGTTGCGCGGGTTTCACGTCGACCCGTTCCCCGATGAGCGCGGCGGCAAGCCGCTGTGGGACGAGGCCTACGAGCCGTTCTGGTCGGCGGTCGAGGAGTGCGGCCTGCCGATGAGCTTCCACATCGTCGGCCCGCGCAAGGCCAACGTGCGCGAGGTCTTCATGAACCCGACGCCGGGCGTGAAGGAGACGTTCATCGCCATCGCCCCGATCTCCATCTGCGAGGTGGTGTCGACCCTCACCTTCACCGGCATCCTCGAACGCCATCCGAAGCTCAGGTACGTGCTGGTCGAGTGCGGCATCGGTTGGATCCCCTACTTCCTCGAGCGCATGGACCAGACGTTCAACAAACACCGCTTCTGGACCAAGTCGATCCTCACCGAGAAGCCGAGCGTCTACTGGTATCGCCAGGGCCACGCGACGTTCATCCAGGACCTCTGCGGCGTCGCCGAACGCCACCGCGCCGGCCTGAAGAACATCATGTGGTCGACCGACTACCCGCACTCCGACAGCACCTGGCCGAAGTCACGCGAGGCGCTGGAGGCACATTTCGCCGACGTCCCGGCCGCCGAGCGCGCCCTGATCGCCGGCGGCAACTGCTCCGCTTTGTACGGCCTGAGCTGATCTGGCGGGCGCCGCTCTATCCGGCGCGGGGGCGATGCACGCACGCCTGGAGGGCGCCGGGCCCTCGGCGCCGTGCGTGCGACGAGCAGCCCCCCGGCCGCCCCTGGCGCCGACCAGCGGCGCCCTCCAGCAGTCTCGAACGCCGTCCTGTGCTAGAACGCGCCCATGCGATGCCCTGCCTGCGCGGCGGACAACCCGCCCGAGCATCGCTTCTGCGAGGCCTGCGGCGCAGCGATGGAGCAGCGTTGCGAGGCGTGCGGGACGCCGGCACGGCCGGCGGCGCGCTTCTGCGGGCAGTGCGGCGCACCGCTGCACGGGACGCCTGAGGTCGACCCAGCCCCGCCGGGAGCCGACGATGCGGTGCTGGCGCGCGACTTCGCGCTGGCCGGCGAATGGAGCGCGGCGCTCGAGCATGCCGAGCGCGCCGGCGACCTGGCGGCCGACGCCTTCTCCTACACCGCCGCGACCGACCACTACACCGCGGCGCTGGCCGCCGCCGTGCACGTCGCGCCGCCGCCGGTGGCGGTCGCCGCGCTGCACGTCAAGCG
>JBOHWA010000972.1:0-8216 GCA_050735855.1 Binatia bacterium | reverse complement strand
CGACACGAGCGGCCAATTGGCCGGTACGGCGACCAAGGTGGCCGCCAACGCTGCGAACGCGAGGGGCCGACGCGCGCCCGCCCGCCACAACCGGCGCGCGTCGATGAGCGCCGACGCCGCGAACAGGAGGAGCAGCGGCAGCAACGGGTGGCGGTAGCGAGCCATGACATAGGTGGCGACCACGCTCGCACCGTAGACCCCTCCAATCAGCAGCAGCGGAGCCAGCGTCCGCCGGCGTGGCCACGCCAGGACGACGCCGGCGGCGGCAAGCGGCGTCAGGAAGCCGAAGTTGAACAGCGGACCGAGGATGGCGAGCGCGATGGACAACTCGGCGTGCGTGTATTGATCTTCGGTATCGGCGACCTCCTCCGAATTGACGAGAAGGGCGCTCTTGCGCGCCAGCAGCGCAGCCCACTCCACGGGCTGCTCGCCAATGAAGGCCAGCGCGCGATCGGTCCAGTAGCTTGACACCTCCCCCGGTGTCAGCGGTCGCCCCAGCGCCGCTTCCGCGAGCTCGGTAGCGTCCTGGCGCTCGTAGAGGGCGTCGCCGCGGCCGTAGCGCAACGGGGCGTAAATGCCGGTCGCGCCGGCATGGTTGCCGATGAAGAAGTTGGGCCCGAACTGCGCCGTGGTCAGGTGCCACTCGCCGCTGAAGGAATGGTTGCGCAGCGTCACCGGCGAGAGGACGAGGGTGACACCGAGCAAAAGCGCGGCCACTGCGGGCGCGCGACGCGCTCCGGGTGGCCCTGCATGCCAACCTGCCGCGATCACCAGGAGCGTTGTAGGAACGAGAGCGAGTGCGTTCTCGCGCGTCAGCGCCAAGATGCCCAGCACCAATCCGCCGGTCATCCACCAGCGAAACGACGTCTTGTCGATCGCGACCGCCAGCGTCGCCAGAAATGCGCAGATTAACGCCGAATCGAGCGCTGTCTTTTGTATCACGCCGTCGGCAAAGATCGCGCTTGGCCAGATCGCCAATCCGAGGGCGGCGAGCTGACCGACGGCCGGCGAGAAGAACCGCCGACCGGCAAACCCGAGCCAGATGCATGCGGCCACGCCGAGCGCCGTTTGCAGTAGACGGACGGCGAGCAGCGACGGACCGGCCACCGCGTACACCACCGCGAGAAAGTAAGGGTAGAGCGGCGCCTGGTAGAAGACCTCCCTGCCCATCCACGGGCCGGCTAGTATTGAGCGCGCCCAGGCGTCGTAAGCGCGGCCATCTCCGAACAACAGGTCCGCAACCGGCGTGCCACTGA
The DNA here is from genome assembly GCA_050735855.1 of Binatia bacterium. GTDB lineage: Bacteria > Desulfobacterota > Binatia > HRBIN30 > CADEER01 > JBOHWA01. Next base: position 6,960 of record JBOHWA010000972.1, on the reverse strand, counting down.
GCTGCCAGAGATTCACCAGGCGCAGCGTCAGCGCCACCGCGGCGATGGCCGCCCACACGTGCCACTCGGGTCGCGGTGTCGGTGCGGCACGCTGGCGCCGCTTGAGATCACCCTGTGCTGCCTTCGGTCGCGGAGACACTGGTCCCTATCGAAGGAAGCGGATCGCACGATGCGCAGGCCCCGAAAGCCGCGCGTGAGTGCAGTCCGTGGCCGACCGATCCATCCGCGCACTATGTCATGGACATCGCGCCGTTTCACGCCGTCCGATCCCTACCACTGGTTCCACCATCCAGGTCTCGAGCGCATCGGCCGCGCGCCTCGGGCGACAGCAGGTTACGCGCCCATGGAGACCCTCATCGCGGCCCCTTTCGCGCTGCCGGGTACCCCGCGCTAGTATCGGACCGTGCGTCGCCAGGTGGCCAATCTCGTCTCGCTGCTGCGCTTGGTCCTGACGCTGCCGTTTCTCGACGCCGTTGGCCGGGCGGCGCACGGCGCCAGTGGGTGGCCAGCGGCAGGGTATTTCGCCGCCATCGCGCTGAGCGACTTCGTCGACGGGCGCATCGCGCGAAGGTTCGGCGCGGCGAGCCGCGGCGGGCGGGTGCTCGACCACGGGGCCGACATCGTCTTCCTGCTGTCGGCGCTGGGCCTCTACGCCGCGCTCGGGCTGGCGCCGTGGTGGGTGCCGGCGGCGGTGGCGGCGTCGTTCGGCGTCTATGTCGTCGACTCGGCGCGGCGCAGCGGCGGCCGGCCGACCCTGATCGGCAGTCGCCTCGGCCATCTCGGCGGCGTCGGCAACTACGTCGTCGTCGGCGTGCTGGTCGGCAACGAGACCGTCGGCCTGCACTGGCTGCCGCCGGTGGTGCTGAGCGCGCTCTTCGCGCTGGTGCCGCTCTATTCCGGCGCGTCGATCCTCAGCCGGCTGGCCGCTGGCGGCGCGGCGCGCACGCCGGCCGCGCCGCCGCGGGGGTAGCGGTCAGCCCGGTTCGGGAACCTGCTTGGCGAGCGCCGTACCCTGCACGAACATGCCGTGCAGGAAGAACAGGCTGATCAGCAACGGCAGCAGGTAGTAGGCGACGCGGAAGAGCAGCACCGCGACCACGGCGGTCTCGAACGGCACCCCCATGCTGGCGAAGACGGCGGCCATCGAGCCTTCCATGACGCCGAGCCCGCCGGGGATGAGCGAGGCGAACGACAGCACGATGCCGACCGCGAAGCCGACGATCACCTGGCTGAGCGCAATGTCGTAGCGCACGGTCAGGAAGGCGCTGTGCAGGATCAGGATGGTGAGGAACCAGTCGACGGCGATCCAGGCCAGCGGCTCCAGCATGGCGCGCTTGCGCGCCAGCAGGAACGTGATGCCGCGATTGAGATTGAACTGGTAGCGCCAGATGTGGGTGCGCGGCGGGGCGCGGTGCGGTACGACGCGATGCAGGACCCAGTGCGCGGCCTGGGCGCACCAGAACAGGGTGCGGCGGCGCAGCGGCGCGTGCAGCAGCAACAGCGCGGCGAGCACGGCGGCGATCAGAAAGATGACCAGCAGCGTGGTGGTGACGACCAATGCGGTGCCGTGCAGCGTCTGGCTCTGGAAGACGTAGAGGAAGCCGACCAGGACGAAGACCAGCAGCATGAAATTGGTCATGAAGGTCTGGGCGAGCGAGATGACCACCGCGGTCTGCGAGGAGATCCCCAGGCGGGTGAAGAAGTACATGCGCACGGCGAAGCCGGAGAGGCCGCCGGTGGCGACCAGGTAGTTCATCGCGTTGGCGACGAAGGTGATCTTGAGCATCTCCATGAGCGGCACCGCACAGCCGGCGGCGCTGGCGATGCCCTGGTAGGAGCGCGCCATGGTGACGTAGCTGGCCACCATGAAGAGCAGCGGCAGCGGCAGCAGCCAGGCGTTGGCCTGCGCGAGGACCTCCCAGAGCTGGCGGAAATCGGCAAAGAGGAAGATGGCGGCGAAGGCGAGCACACCGACGAGCAGGGCCCAGCGCACCCACGGCGCCCGGCGGACATCGGGCCCGACCGGGAGATATGCGGAGGGTGGTTCCTGGGCTGGGTCAACTGGCGGTGCGGCGCTCACGGACGTCCTCGCAGCCGGGCTTATTGGGTCGATATGGTTGGGTCAAGGCAGGTCGTCGCTGCGGCTGGCTGGTGTGCGGGTGCACCGGTTCGCCGCTTCGCCGCTGCAGCGTAACCGACGTTGCCAGCCCCTCATAGTGCACCTCTGCCACCGGCATACCGGCGCACCATGGCGCGCCTCACCCCTGGCCGGCGTCGCTGGCGGGGGCGTTCAGCAGCTGCTCGATGTACGCCACCATCTCCGGGCTGTTCCAGTCGGCGGGGCCGATGGTGTGATGGACCACCTGGCCGTTGCGATCGATGAGGAACGTCTCGGGGTAGCCGGTGACGCCATAGCGCGGCGGCAGATGGCCCTCGGGATCGAGCAGCACGGGGAAGGTGAGCCCCATCTCCTTGACGAAGGGGGCCACCGTCTCTGCGCCGTGTTCGTCCTGACTGACCGCCAGCATGGAGAACTCGCGGCCCGCGAAGCGGCGATACAGCGCTTCCATGCCGGGCATTTCCTCGCGGCACGGCGGACACCAGGTGGCCCAGAAGTTGAGGAAGACCAGGCGGCCGCGCAGCGCGGCGAGTTGCACGGTGGTGCCGTCGAGGGCCGGGAGCGAGAAATCGGCGGCGCTGTAGCCGGTGCGCGGCGCGTGTTGCGCAAACTGCAGTCCGGCGATGGCGAGCAGGATCGCGGCGAGCAACAGGATCGGCAGCAGCGCGCGCTTCATCGGCGCGCCGGCTGCGCGGACGGGTAGACCGACGGCGCGTCGCCGCGCGTCGCCAGCAGGCGCCAGAGACCGACCGAGACCAGCAGCACACTGAACCACTGCGCACCGCTGAGGCCGAGCGCGACCGTCGGGTTGATGCGCCAGAACTCGATGAAGAAGCGCGCGCTGGGGCCGAGCACCAGATACCACCAGAAGAGCTGTCCGTCGGGATGCGGGCGCTTCCGCATCGACCAGAGCAACGCGAAGATGGCGGAGTAGGCGATCATCTCGTACAGCGGCGTCGGGTGCACGAACACGCCCGGCGGATGCGGCCAGCCGACGATGGCGTTCGGGTATGCCATGCCCCAGGGCACGGTGGTGATGGTCCCCCAGTCGCCGTCGCCGGACAGCTCGCAGCCGATGCGCCCGATCGCGTGCGCCAGCGCCAGCGGCGCGGCGGCACAGTCGACCACCGAGGCCCAGCGCATGCCGTGTTTGTGGATGGTCCACGTCACGGCCGCCGTGCCGCCGATCAGGCCGCCGTACCAGACGAAGCCCGAGCCCGAGAAGATCATCGCGATCGGGTCGCGCAGCAGCCCCTGCCAGTCCTCCAACACCGCCCAGAGCTTGGAACCGACGATGCCGCCGACCGCGGCCCAGAAGACCATCGATGACGCGACCTCGCCGTTCAGGCCGCGGCGGTCCATCTCGCGCCCGGTCAGCCAGCCGCCGACCAGGAAGGCGATCGCCATCATGGTGCCGTAGCTGTAGATCGTCAGCGGTCCCAATTGCAGGATGATCGGCCACATCAGCCGGCGAGAATACCCGACTGTCCGGCCACAATCCAGTCGCGCCGGCAGGCTCCGTTGTCGATTTTATCGGTATTCTAGGAACCATCCGTAATATATTGATTTAACAAGTCTTTCGTCGATTGACTACGGTATGACTCAGTCCGGTCGGGCGGGTTGACTTTGGCTGGTTCGGCCAATATGGTCGGCCGCACTTCCGCAACCCGAATTGGAGTCTCTGACATGCGCATGATCGTGCCCCCGTTGAAGGAACGGCGCGTGATCAACCGCCTGCTGGTCGCGTTCTTCCGCGCCCACAAGCCGTCGGACTTCAACCGCGCGATCATCGAGATCTGCCGCTTCTATCGGCTCAAGCGCCCGCAGGTGGCGTGGTTCGAGTATCTCGACTGGGGACGCACGGCGGGGCGCACATATGAAGACGGCAAGATCCACCTGGTGCACCCGGAGAACTGGAAGAAGGGCCGCAAGTACAACTCCGAGCGGCAGTGGGTGAACGCGGTGTACCACGAGATGGGGCACTACGTGTTCTGGGCCGACGCCGAGCGCAAGGCCGATACGTTCGCGCTGCGCATGGAGCGGAACCTGTTGCGCAACGGCGCCGCGCTGGCTGCCTCCCGAGCGCGCTTGGCGCGCAAGGCGGCATGAACCGCCGGCCTGGCCCGCCGCGGCGCGACCCGGTCGCGAGCGAGCCGGCGCCGTTGGTCGACGACGCGCTCGACAGCGCCGATCCGACCGATGGCCCGGCGGTCAAGGACCGCTGGTGGGTGGACAGCGACAAGCGGCGCGCGGCGGCGGCCGCCGCTGCGGCCGCGCCGGCCCCGGTCGGCAGCCGCTTCTATCGATCGGGCATCGGTTTCGAGCAGGACAAGGCGCGCGCCCGCCTGACCGATCTCAATCTGAAGCTGTTGATCGAGGCCAACCCCGACGACGGGGAGTGGGGCTACGTGCAGCTGGCGGAGAAGCCACACCCCGAGCGCGAGCGCGACCGGATTCGCGAGCAGATCACGCTGCCGCGCTATGCGCGCGGCGTGCTGGTCGACTGTGGCCGGTCGGTCCGCCTGCTGATCACCGGCACCCCACTCGGGGCGCGCATCCTCGATCTGACGCTGGGCGACAATCCGTCGTTCGACGCGTGGATCGACGGCGACTGGGTGCGCGAGCGCGTCTACCGCGACAACCGCAGCGCCCTGGCGGCGCTGCGCCGCTTCATTCCGGAGTTTCTCTCGCCGGAAGGCATCGCTGCCTGGGAAGCGATCCGCGCTCAGGTCTGACGGCGCGCCCGGCGCCGGCGGGGGGCGGACAACGCCGCCGGACGCGGCGCGGTGGCGCGGCGGACGCGCGGCGCGTCGAGGATGGCGTCGGCCATCCAGTACTTTCGAATCCCGAAGTAGTAGCAACAGGTCGGGTTGTCGAGATCGTTCTGGAAGGTGCGCTGGCGACCGTCCTGGAACTGGATGCGCACCAGACAGGTGCCGCCCGGCACGGTCGACGTCATCTCTTCGACCACCGTGCCCTCGCCCCACTCGCGATAGTCACGGTGCGTTACGACGTCGTTGAGCCGCAGATAGAGTCTGAAGCCGTTGGTCGTCATCCCAGCCTCATTCTTAGCATGGGACGGCGTGGCGCCGAACTCCGGCGCTGACGAATGCTGCGCGCGGCGCCGTCCGCGGATCACGCGGTGTCGGTCGAGACGATCAACGTGGCCGCGGCGCTCCACACCCCGCCGGTGCCGTGACAGATGGCGGTCTGCGCGCCGGCGACCTGACGCGCGCCGCATTCACCGCGCAACTGGCGCACCGCTTCGATGATCGTGAAGATGCCGTACATGCCGGTGTGGGTGTAGGACAGACCGCCGCCGTTGGTGTTCATCGGGAAGTCGCCGCCCGGGGCGGTGCGCTGGCCGGCGACGAACGGGCCGCCTTCGCCCGGCTGGCAGAAGCCGAGGGCTTCGAGGGCGAGGATGGGGACGATGGTGAAGGCGTCGTAGAACTCGGCGACGTCGATGTCGTCGTGCCGCACGCCCGACATGCGGAAAGCGCGCTCGCCGCTGGCGATGGCGGCGTCCCAGCGGTTGAACGCCGGCATCTGGCTGACCATCTGATGCGTCGCGCACTCGCCGCTACCGAGCACGTAGACCGGCCGCTTGGGCAGGTCGCGCGCGCGTGCCGCCGAGGTGACCACGCAGGCGCCGCCGCCGTCGGTGACCAGGCAGCAGTCGAGCAGGTTGAACGGCCACGAGATCATGCGCGAGGTGAGCACGTCGGCGACGGTGATCGGGTCGCGCGCGAAGGCGCGCGGGTTCAGGGCTGCCCATTGGCGCGTCGCCACGGCCACCTCGGCCATCTGTTCCTTGGTGGTGCCGTACTCGTGCATGTGGCGGGTGGCGAGGAAGCCGTAGCCGGTGGGCGGACCGCTGGTGCCGTGCACCAGCTCGAACTGCGACATCGTCGAGTCGTCACCCCAGCGCGGCGCCGGCATGGCGATGCGCGAGTAGCCCGACTCGCCGTGCGTGATCAGCGCCACCTCGCACAGCCCGGCGTGGATCGCCGCCATGGCGTGCTCGACGTGCAGGATGAAGGAGCAGCCGCCGACCTGGGTGCCGCCGATGAAGCGCGGGCGGATGCCGAGGTACTCGGGCACGTCGTTGGCCATGTTGCGGCCCGAGGTGAACACGGCGTCGACATCGCTCTTCTTCAACCCGGCGTCGGCCAGGGCGTTGTGCGCCGCCTCCATGTGCAACTGCAGCGACGACGTGTTCGGCAGCTTGCCGAGCTCGTCGGACTCGCCGACGCCGACGATCGCGGCGCTGCCGCGCAGGGCGCGCGGGTCGGCGCTCATGCGCCCGCCCGGGGCCGGAACTTGGGCACAGTGATCTCGGCCGTGAGCGGCACGAAGACCACCTCGAGCGGCATGTCGCAGCGCAGCGCCGCTGGATCGGGCACCACCTCGACGATGTGGGTCAGCATGCGCGGGCCTTCCTCGAGCTCGACCATGCCCAGCACGAGCGGCCCCGGCAGCGGGAAGTTGCGCGGCGGCCGGTGGTTGATGACGAAGGTGTGCAGGTGCCCGCGACCGCTGGCGTCGATCCAGCGCACACGGCGCGACAGGCACGCCGGGCAGAGCGGACGCGGATAGAAATAGCGCACGCCACAGTCGTCGCACGCCTGGATCGCGAGGCGGTGCTGCCTGGCCGCGTCCCAGAACGGACGCGTCTCCGGCGTTGGCTTGGGCAGCGGTCCCGTGTACGTCTCGGTCATGAACGGCGAGGGTTATAGGGGCGCCGCGACGCGCCGGTCAAGCTTGCTCCTGATGGCGTGGCGGAACTGTTTGAGGCTCAGGTCAGCCTCGCGGTGAGTCACGCCGCCGGCGAGTGGGGC
>JBOHWA010000971.1:0-4774 GCA_050735855.1 Binatia bacterium | reverse complement strand
GCCATGACCAGCAACAGCCGGACACGCACGACGCTGTTTGTCGCGCTCCCGCTGGCGGCGCTGCTCGCCCTGATTCTGTTCGGCTACCAGCGCGAGGCCAATCGGCGCGAGCAGTACTTCACCCGGCGCAACTTGCGCGTGCTGTCCGTGTTGGCGCAGCAGACCGAAGCGGCGGTCGCCGCCTTGCAGCGCGCGCTCGGCGCCGCCGTCCGGGCAGCCGAGGACCGGCAAAAGGTCTTCCTCGATCTGCAGGCCTCGGGGGCGATTCCCGTCGAGCGCGGGGGCGACGCCGCGTACCGGTGCAAGTTCGAGCGGACGTTGAAGGACAAACTCGATCTGGTACCCGGCATGCAGCTGCTCGCCGACGGGCCAACGTGTGACGGTGAGGCGTGTCAGACCGTGTTGCCACGGCTGGCCAATGCGCCGCAGACCAGTCTGGCGCTGCGCCACCGCGCCCTGCATCACGAGGTCGAGGACAGCGAGCCGAAGGATTCGGCGCTGGTGCTGTGCCAGCGCAAGCCGGAAGCCCAGCTCAAGCGTGCCATCGAGTCCGGTAGCTGCCTCGACTCGCTCAAGCGGGCGTCCGTCTGTGTCGCGGTCGAGCTGTCATTCCTGCTCGAGAGCCGCATTGCGGACGGCCCGCTCGACGGTCTCAACGTCTTTCTCGCCGACCAGACCGGCCGCGTCCTCTACCAGCGCGGCAGCGCGGCGCTGAACATCCTGTCGCTGGCGAACGGCGGCAAGGATGCCAAGCCGGCGAACGATGGCGCCGCGTCGGATGCAACTCGCCGTGGGCTGCCCGCCATCGCCGACCTGCAGACCATGACCGGGGTCGAGACTGTGTCGGTCGATGGCTTTACCGTCTCCCTGATGTCTCAACCGCTGCGCATCGCCGCGAGCAGCGGCGGCGATACGGTCTGGGTGTTGGGCGTCCTGGCGCCGCAGGGCGGTGTGAACGCACAGGCCTCGGTGTCGTTCGCGGCGGTGGCGGCGATTCCGCTGGTCATCCTGTTGGGCCTGATGGTCACGCCGCTGCTGAAATGGGCGTCGTTGGGACCGCGCGAAGGGCTCAGCCGCTGGACGATTGTCGGTATGGCGGGCGGCCTGGTCGGCGGTGCTGCGCTGGCGACGGTGCTCGGACTCGGATGGTACGCCTACGCCGGGTTGACCGCCCGCGCCGATGCGGAGTTGCGGCGCCTGTCGACGACCCTGCACCGCCATGTCGGCGAAGAGTTGCGCGCCATCGACGCGACGTTGACCAGCTTCATCGACGAGCGTCAGTCGGCGGCGGGGAGCGGCGGCCCGGCGTCCGACGGCTATGCGATCTGTACCGGCGTGCTGAGCTCGACTGGGCGCTGCAGCGCGGACGGGGCGGAGACCCAACAGCACGTCGACCGCTTGCGCCCCGCCCTGTTGCGCTATCCGCATTTCGAGATGCTGACGATGACGCGTCCGGATGGCTGGCAGTATGAGAAATGGGCCGCCCGCGGGACCACCACCCCGATGATCTCGATGGCGGAGATGAGCACCTTCCGCGATGCGCGCGACGGCCGCGGCATCGAGCTGCCCGGTGATGGGGAGACGCCTGCCTCGCGCCTGGCGTTGAACGTCACCATCTCGCCCAATACCGGTGAGACCCTGGTCGTCGCGTCGCGCGCCATGCCCGACGGGGATGGCCGCGGTGGGCACCGCGGCGTCGCCCTGCTGGTCTCGCACATGGTGTCGCTGGTCGGGCCGGTGGTGCCGCCCGATACCGGCTTCGCGGTGATCGAGAACCACGGGCGCGTCCTCTTCCACTCGACCGCCGGACGGCGGCTGTACGAGAACTTCTACGCCGAGGCACAGGGCGACGACGCGCTGCGCGCCGCCGTTCATGCGCGGCACGCGGCGACGATCGACCTGACCTACCACGGCCGTGCGGTGCGCGCCGCCGTGGCGCCGCTGGCCGGGACGCCGTGGTCGCTGATCGTCTATCGCGACAAGGAGATCCTGCGCACCCTCAGCCTCGAGGCGGCCGCCACCGCGGGCATGGGCTTCGTCACGCTCTTCCTGCTCGTCGCGTTCTGTATCGGGCTGCTGGCTGTCCTGCTGGCGCCGGCGGTGGCGGAAATCCCGTGGCCGGATCCGCGCCGCGCGCCGCGCTACGCGGCCACGGTGGCCGTGCTCGCCGTGCTGGCGGTGTGGCTCGGCTGGGCCCTGCATGCGTTCGCGCCCGCCGATCGACTGCTCGCCGCGCTGCTGACGCCGCCGCTCGCCCTGATGCTGGCGGCGCTCAACCTGGGCCGTCTTGAATCGCTCAGCCGCTGGCGCCGCTGGACGCTGGTCGGCGGCGCGTTGCTGCTGGCCGGTGCGGTCGCCTCGATCAGCTGGTTCAACGCCCCGGTGGCGATGCTCCTGGTCGTCCTGGGCGCCACGGTACAGGGAGCGGCCAGCCGTCTGCCTGCCGACGACCACGCCGGGCCGCGCCGCTGGTGGTACCTGTCGGCCTACGTCGCCCTGTCGGCGCTGCTGCTGCTCACTCTCGCCGTGCTCCCGGCGGTGGTGTTGATCGGCGATGCCGTCGACCTGAGCGCCGAGACGCACAACCGCCGCCGCCAACTGGCGCTTGCCGATGCGTTGGGCGTCCACGCGGCGGAGCTGCGCGAACGCTACGGGTCGATCGACGGCAGCGACGCGCTCTTCGAGAGCCTGGTCGCGCGCGGCTGGGATGTGCCCGCGCTGCCCGCCTTCTCGCCGCCGCGGCGCGGCGCGGCGGCCCCGGCTGCCGAGGGGCTGGTCCATCGGATCGCGCACCGGCTCATGCCGGCGTGCACCAACGCCCCATGCGCCGCGGGTCGCTACCATCCGCAGGCCGACGCGGACGCCAACGCCGATCTGTGCGCCCTCTCCCTGCGGCATTTCAGCGCCCCGCTGCAACGCATGCTGCCGATCTACAGCCAGGAGGCGCTCGAGGTGCGCTACGGAGCCTTCGAGTCGGCCAGCGACTGTGGGTGGACCATTCCCGCCGGGCCGTATGACGTGCCCGATCCGCGCTGGCAGGCCCGTCCGAGCATGGCGGGCAGCGCGGCGACGGTGACGCTGGCACCGCCGCTCTATGTCCTGGCGCTGCCGACCGACCGAACGCGCCTGGTGGCTGTGTTGTGTATTGCCGCGATCGTCGCCGGCGTCGTCCTCTGGCTGCTCTTCCTCTTGGTCAGCCGCCTCTTCGGTCTGCCGGAGCCGGAACCGACGGCGCTGTCGGAGGACATCGAAGCAGGGCGCGGCCTGATCTTGGTGCGCTCATCGCTGGGCGACCCGGCCGGGCCGGGGTTCCAGATCGTCGATCTCAGCGAGCTCGATAATCCGGCCGCGCTGCCCGCCACCACCTGCGATTTTGGCGAGCACCTGATCGTGCGCCATCTGGAGCGCTGCCTCGAACCGGCGTGGAGCGAGGCGGGGCTGACCTGGCTCGAGGATCTCGCCCGCCGCCGCGCGCCCGCTCTCACGCTGGAGACGAAGCGCGATGTGACCGACTACCTCGAGGAGCCGGCGAGCCCGGATCCGGCGCCACCGTCGGCGCCGGCGGGTCGGCTGTCGGAACGGTGGGCGCATCTGCTGGCGCGCTTCGCGCTGCAGCCGGCCGCCAAACCCACCGCGCCGGCGCCGGTCGAGGCGGCTGATTGGGAGGGCGAGCTCGACCACGAATGCCGCTGGACGCCGCGCTTGCGCGGCATCGCGGCGGAGCTGCGGGCGGCGGCGGGGCAGGGGCCCGCGGGCGGCCATGAAGGCGTCGTCGGCGCGGTGGCCGAGCGCGCCGAAGCCCACTACCGCAGCATCTGGTGCGGCCTGAGCGACGAGGAGCGCCTGGTGCTCAACCACCTCGCCCGGCACGGCTTCGTCAGCCCGCGCAGTTGGCGCATCGTCCGCCGGCTCGGTGAACGCGGGCTGGTGCGGCGCGACCCGGCGCTGCGCCTGATGAACGAGAGCTTTGCGCGCTTCGTGGCGCGCGCCGAGGACCGCGCCACCCTCAAGGGTTGGCAGCACGCGGCCGGCACGACGGCGTGGGAGTGGGTGCGCAACGGCTTCGCCGCGGTCGTCGTCGTCGCCGCGGTCGTCATGTACCTGACCCGCCCCGACTCGCTGTCCACCTGGGTGACGTTCGTCACCGCCATCGCCACGCTCGGGGCCAAGGCGACCGACGTGCTCGGCTTCTTCCAGGTGTCGCGCAAGGACGCGAAAGCCTAGGTGGTCACTCGAGCGCGGCGAGGCCGTCGGCGAGCAGCGCGGTGGCCTCGGCGTGGCCGAGCAGGCGTGTCAGCCGGCGGGTGATCAGCCAGCCCTGCGGCCGCCGCTCGAGCTCCCAGCGGTTGGTGCTGACGCGGTAGATGCCGATGCCGTCGGCGCCCTGCAGGTAGACGCGCGAGTAGCCGAGGGCGACGGCGCGGTCGCCGTCGAGGTGCACCACGGCCGGCCCGATCTGGTGCGCGCAGTGGCCGACCATGGCCTGGTGGTGCGCGCTGCGAACCATCGCCTCGACGTCGCCGCGGCCGCGCATCAGGCGCACGTCGACGTCGTAGACACCATCGGCGGTGAACACCGCCGCCGCGCGCGCCGCGTCGCCGGTGTCGACCGCCAACCCGTAGCGCACGATCAGCCGATGGATCGCCAGCTCATCCTCGAGCGCCTGTACGCGCCGTGCGAGCGCTGCCACCTGCTTCGTCAGATCATCGCTCATTCGGACTCCTCGAGAGTACCGCTGCGCACGCGGCTCGGGATACGCACGGCTCTACTGGAG
>JBOHWA010000970.1:0-2207 GCA_050735855.1 Binatia bacterium | reverse complement strand
GCACGAGGACGGCGCCGCCGGCCGGCGGCGCCGCCGCCACCGCCGTCGCCACGCCCCAGCGGCGATCGATCAGCGACAGCGCCGGCGCGGCCATCACGGTGGTGACGATGGCCATCAGCACCATCATGGCGAACAGCGCCGGCGTGATCAGACCGAGGTCGAGCCCGACGTTGAGGATGATCACCCCCATCAGGCCGCGCGTGTTGAGCAGCACGCCGAGCCCGAGGGACTCGCGCCAGTCGAGGCGCATGGCGCGCGCCGCCACGACGCTGCCGCCGAACTTGCCGGCGACGGCGATCGCGATCAGCACCAGGCACCAGCCCCACAGCGCCGGGCTGTCGAGCAGGCCCAGCTGCGTGCGCAGCCCGACGTGGGCGAAGTAGATCGGCAGGAAGAAGACCGTGGTGAAGTCCTCGACCTTGTCGGCGACGTCGCGCACGAAGCCCGTCTGCTTCGGCATCACCGCGCCCAGCACGAAGCCGCCGAAGATCGCGTGGATGCCGATCCACTGCGTCGCCAGCGCGCTGGTCAGCAGCAGCACGAAGATGACCGCCAGCAGGTTCTGCGACACGCCGCCGGCGCTGGCCTGCACGGTGCGCAGCCGGCCGAGCAGCGGGCGGGCGACGAACACCATGGCGCCGGCATAGAGCAGCAGCCAGCCGAGCGCGGCCGCGCCGCTCCCGCCGCCGATCGTGCCCAGCGCCGCGACCAGCGACAGCAGGCACCAGCCGGCGATGTCGTCGACCGCCGCGCAGGTCAGCGCCAGCGTCCCCAGCGGCGTGCGCAGCAGATCACGCTCGATGAGGATGCGCGCCAGGACCGGGAAGGCGGTGATCGCCATCGCCGCGCCGAGAAAGACGGCGAAGCCGGTGCGCGAGACGCCGGGCCCGGCGAGGCTCTCGAACAGCACCAGGGCGACCGCCGCGCCGAGAGCGAACGGCAGCACGATGCTGGTGGTCGAGATCACCACCGCCGCGCGCCCGCGCTGGCGCAGCAGCGTCGGGTTCAGCTCGAGACCGATGAGGAACATGAAGAAGACAATGCCGATCTCGCTCAGCAGCTTGAGGAACGGCAGCGAGGCGGGCGGGAACAACGCCGCCGACAGCCCCGGCGCCAGCCAGCCGAGCAGGGACGGCCCGAGCAACAGGCCGGCGACCACCTCGCCGATCACCTGCGGCTGCTGCCAGCGCCGGAAGACCAGGCCGAGCAGCCGCGCCGCGCCGATGATGACGCCGATCTGGACGGTCAGCAGCAACAACTGCCGATCGAGCTCCGCGGGCAGCATTGGTCGATCATCGCACGCGCGCGTCGGCGGTGACCAGCCGCCGCATTCACTCCGCGAAGTCGCGCCGTGCGGCCGTCTCGCGGATGCAGAGCGTGCCGACCACGCAGGTGAGCGCCGCCACCGCGATCGGGTACCACAGCCCGGCGAGGGGATTGCCGGTGCGCTCGACCAGGACGGTGGCGAGAAACGGCGTCAGGCCGCCGAACACGCCGTTGCCGACGTGGTAGGGCAGCGACATCGAGGTGTAGCGGATGCGGGTCGGAAACAGCTCGACGAGAAAGGCGGCGATCGGACCGTACACCATGGTGACCAGCAGAACCTGCGACAGCACCAGCGCCACCAGCATGACGTCGTTGCGCGGCGCGGCGAAGTGCAGCATGCCCTGGTAGATGGGCAGGTAGAGCAGCGCCGCCAGCAGGCAGCCGACCATCATGATCGGCTTGCGGCCGATGCGATCCGACAGGCTGCCGAAGAGGACGAAGAACGGCGTGCCCAGCACCAGGGCGACGGCGATGATGGTGTTGGCGGCAACGAACTCCACGCCGGCCTGCCGCTGCAGGAAGTACAGGGCGTAGAACTGACCGGTGTACCACACCACGCCCTGCCCGGCGGTGGCGCCGAACAGCGCCACCAACACCAGGCGCAGGTTGCCCCATTCGGTGAAGCTCTCGCGCAGCGGCGCCTTGGAGAGTCGGCCCTCGGCCTTGAGCCGCGCGAACAACGGGCTCTCCGCCATGCGCACGCGGATGTAGTACGAGAGCAGCACCAGGACGATCGACAGCAGGAAGGGCACGCGCCAGCCCCAGGCGGTGAAGTCCGCCTCGCCGAGCAGGTGGCGGGTGGTGAGGATGACGCCGAGCGAGACGAACAGACCGAGCGTGGCGGTGGTCTGGATGAAGCTGGTGTAGAAGCCGCGCCGATC
>JBOHWA010000969.1:0-2674 GCA_050735855.1 Binatia bacterium | reverse complement strand
AGCTCGGCGAGCGCCGCCGCGACCCACGCCGGCGCCGGGCCGCCGGCGACGTCGATGGTGCCGCGATAGCGCGCCGCGAACGCCTGCGCCCGCTCCAGCGCCTGCGCCAGGTCGGCGTCGATGGCGGCATCCGCAGGGCCGCGGTAGAGCGCGCTGAGATCCCAGGCAACGCCGGCGACGGCGAGATCGGTTGTGATCATAGGCTCCCGTTCCGCGTCGTGCGTTTGGCGTTGTGCGTACGGATCAGGTCGCGGTGGCGGGGTTGGCCGGCAACGCCGCACGCACCGCGCGGAACGCCCACCGTCCTCATCCGAGCTTGAATCCCAGGGCGAAGCCGGCGACGAACGCGCCGCCGAACGGCAGGTTGGCGCTCAGCACCTGCCAGGCGCGGTCGGCGAGGGTGACGCCGGCGGGGTCCTGCCAGACGGTGTACGCCGTGTCCTGCACGGCGTTCCAATCGACCGAGATGAACTTCACGTAGACCAGATACTGGATCAGCAGAAACACGAGCCCGAGGGCGAGGGCGATCAGCTTGGTCACCTTCTTGGCCGTATAGCCGACCACGGCACCGGCCACCCCGCCGAAACCGAGCTCGCCGCCGACGCCGCCCAGCAGCGTGCCGAGGTCGCCGCTCATCCCTGCGCCGCGAAGAACTCCAACACCGCGCGGGTGAACTCCTGCGGCCGCTCCAGATTGCTGATGTGGCCGGCCCCTGCGATGCGCACCAGGCGGGCGCCGCGGATGCGCGCGGCGAGCTCCTCGATCAGCGGCAGCGGCAGGGTGCGCTCGGCCTCGCCGGCGATGACCAGCGTCGGCGCGGCGATCTCCTCCAGCCGCGCCGCCACCGAGAAGCCGAACACCGCGCGCGCGGCGCGCAGGTAGTTGTGCTTCTCGTTGAGCGCCACCTGCTCGATCATGTGGCCGAGCATGATCGGATCGACGTCGTCGGAGAAGGCGTTGGTGATGCGCGCCGTCGCCACGGCGTGCATCGGGTGGTCCTCGATGAACTGCAGCTGCTCGCGCACGATCGCCTCGGCGCCCGGCGGCAGGCCGGCGGCGGTATCGGCGAGGACCAGCGAGGCCGTGGCGTAGGGATAATCGAGGGCGAACTGCTGGGCCACCATGCCGCCCATCGACAGGCCGACGAGGTGGGCCTTCTCGGCCCCCAGATAGCGCAGCAGGCGGACGACGTCGCGCGCCATGTCGGCGATCGTCCACTCGCCCGCCGGCGCGCTCGAACGGCCGTGGCCGCGCAGGTCGACGACGATGGTCGGCACGCGCGCACAGAACGCCGGCACCTGGTAGAGCCACATGCGGCGGTCGCCGCCCAGGCCGTGCAGCAGCACCGCCGGCGGCGGCCCTGAACGCCACGGCTCCGTACAATCGATCAGCTCGTAGTAGAGCTCGACGTCCCCCACCCGTACATGCGGCATACCGGTCTCTCCGCGGCGGATGAGACCACACCGGAGCGGCGGGAACAAGAAAGGCGCTCGGCACAGGAGCGGGAAACATCGTCGTCGACAGCGCGCAGTCGATCGGGCACAGTTGGCGTCTCGGTGGGGAGGATGTGGGGATGAGCGCGACGCGATGTCGCGCCGGCGCCCGCGACGCTTGAATAGGCGCTGCCGTTCGGCGTTGCGCGCCGGGCGCTGGGCGTTTAGGAGCAGGTCGATGCCCTCGTCTTCGCCGCCCGAGTCCCCTGTCGCCGAGCGAGATCCCGCGGCGGTCTCGGCCGCGGTGAAGCGGGCGGGGCGCGCGGCCGGTTTCGACGCCGTCGGGATCTGCGACCTGCAGCCGATCGGGCGCGGCGCGCTGGCCGAGTGGCTGGCGCGCGGCTACGCCGGGACGATGGCCTACATGGGCCGGCAGGCGCGCAAGCGCGACGAGCCGGCGTGCATCGCGCCCGGCAGCACGCGCGCCGTGGTGGTGCTCAAGAGCTACTTCCCGGCGGCGCCGCCGGCGAGCGGCGCGGCGCGTGTGGCGCGCTACGCCTGGGGCGAGGACTACCACCGCGTCCTCGGCGACCGGCTGGCCGGACTGGCCGCGCAGCTGGTGACGCTCGGCGCCAGCGCCGAGCGGACGCGCTGCTACGTCGATGCCGGCCCGGTGCCCGAGCGCGAGCTGGCGGCGCGCGCCGGCCTGGGGTGGATCGCCAAGAACACGATGCTCATCAACCCCGCGCTCGGCTCCTTCACCTTCATCGGCAGCGTGCTCACCGACCTGCCGCTGGCGGTCGACGCGCCCTTCGACGCCGACCACTGCGGCAGCTGCCGCGCCTGCCTCGACGTCTGTCCGACCGATGCCTTCCCGGCTGCCCGGCAACTCGACGCACGGCGCTGCATTTCCTACCTCACCATCGAGCATCGCGGCGACTTCGACGCCGCGCAGGGCGCGATGGTCGGCGAGTGGCTGTTCGGCTGCGACCGCTGCCAGGACGTCTGCCCATGGAACGAGAAGTTCGCCCTGCCGACCGACGAGCCGCGCTTCGCGCCGCGGCCGGCGCTGGCGGCGCCCGACCTCGACGAGTTGGCGCACCTCGACGCCGCCGAGTTCGACCGCCGCTACCGCGACACCGCGTTCGAACGGCCCGGCCGCGCCGGCCTGGCACGCAACGCGCGACAGGTCAGAAGCAATCGAAGGTCCCCAACGTAACTGGAGGGCGCCGGTCCCTCGG
>JBOHWA010000968.1:0-6566 GCA_050735855.1 Binatia bacterium | reverse complement strand
GCGCAGGGGGCGCGCGTGCGCGTGCTCGAGCGCGCCGCCGGCGCGGTGCGCGACGCGCAGTGGCCGGCGGCGATCGAGCTGCGCAGCGGCGACGACACGGCCGAGAGCCTCGACGGCGTCGAACTGGTCGTGCCCAGCCCCGGCGTCGCGCGCGACCACGCCGTGCTGCGGCGCGCGGTGGCGCGCGGCATCCCGGTGTGGAGCGAGATCGAGCTGGCGGCGCGCTTCCTCGCCTGCCCGGTGCTCGCCATCACCGGCACCAACGGCAAGAGCACGACCACGGTGCTGCTCGGGGCGATGCTGGCGGCGGATGGCCGCAGCGTCTTCGTCGGCGGCAACCTCGGCACGCCGCTCAGCGAGGCGGTCGGCGAAGGTTGGGACGCCGCCGTCGCCGAGGTGTCGAGCTTCCAGCTCGAATGGGTGCCGAGCTTCCGGCCGCGCGTCGCGGTGCTGCTCAACCTGACCCCCGACCACCAGGATCGCTACCCGAATCCGGCCGACTACGGCGCCGCCAAGGCGGCGCTGCTGGCGCATCAGGAGGGCGAGGACTTCGCCGTGCTCAACCGCGACGACGCCTGGGTGTGGGAGCAGCGCCGCCACACGCGCGCGACGGTGCTGTCGTTCGGCCGCGATGCGGTCGAGTTCGGCACCTACGTCGAGGGCGACGAGGTGGTGGTCTGGGGCGCCGGCCGCCAACAGCGCTACGCCTTCGCCGAAAGCCCGCTGCAGGGCGCGCACAATCGCGAGAACCTGCTCGCCGCGATCACCGCCGCGTCGGCGTGGGGCGTGTCGAGCGCGGCGATCCGCGCCGGCATGCGCGCCACCACCGGCCTGCCGCACCGCCTCGAGTTGGTGCGCGAGCGCGCCGGGGTGCGCTGGTTCGACGATTCCAAGGCGACCAACGTCGGCGCGGTGGAGAAGTCGATCGACAGTTTCCCCGGCGGCGTCGTCCTGCTGCTCGGCGGCTACGACAAGGGCGGCGACTTCGCCGCGCTGCGGCCGCGTCTGGCGGCGCGCGTCGTCCAGACCATCTGCTTCGGCGCCGCCGGACCGTTGATCGCCGCGCAGATCGGCGGCGGGCGCACGGTTCCCGACCTCGCCGCCGCCGTCGCGGCGGCCGCCGCGACGGCTCGCGCCGGTCAGGTGGTCGTGCTGGCGCCGGGCTGCGCCAGCTTCGACGAGTTCCGCGACTATGCCGAGCGCGGCGCGCGCTTTCGTGCCCTGGTGGAGGCCCTGTGAATCGTCTGCGTCCGCTCAGTCGCCTGCAGGAACGGGTGATGATGCCGCGCCTGACCCGCCCCGATGGCTGGCTGCTGGCGGCGGTCGCCGGCCTGCTCGGCCTCGGCGTGGTGATGGTGCTCAACGTCAGTTACTTCCACGCCGAGGCGCGCTACGGCGACCCCTATCTGTTCTTTCGCAAGCACCTGGTCGCGGTGTTCGTCGGCGCCCTGGTGCTGTTGCTGACCTCGCGCCTGCGGCTCGAACTGCTCGAGCGCTGGGCCGGCGTCATGCTGCCGGTCAGCCTGGTCGCCCTGCTCTGCGTACTGACCCCCGGGCTGGGGGCCGAGCGCGGCGGCGCGCAGCGCTGGATCGCCTTCGGCGGCGCCAGCCTGCAGCCGTCGGAGTTCGTCAAGGTCGCCATGGTGCTCTTCCTGGCGCGCTGGATCAGCCGCCATCGCGAGGTGATGCACCAGTTCAGCACCGGGGTGCTGCCGGCGCTGGTCTGCGTCGGCGCCTGCGCCGCGTTGATTCTCGGCCAACCGGATTTCGGCACCGCGGTGATCCTCGGCGCGTTGCTGCTGCTGATGCTGTTCGTCGGCGGCGCGCGCGCCGCGCACGTCGGCGGCCTGGTCGCCTGCGGCGCCGTCGGCATCATCGTCGCGGTGCAGGTGGCGCCGTACCGCATGCGCCGGCTGCTCGCCTTCCTCGATCCGTGGGAGCACGCGCAGGACAGCGCCTTCCAGCTCGTCCAGTCGTTGATCGCCATCGGCTCGGGCGGGATCAGCGGCGTCGGCCTCGGCCAGAGCAAGCAGAAGATGCTCTTCCTGCCCGAGGCGCACACCGATTTCATCTTCGCGCTGGTCGGCGAGGAACTCGGCCTGATCGGCGCCCTGGCGGTGCTGGCGTTGTTCGCGGTGGTCGCCGTGCGCGGCTTCCGCATCGCCGCGCGCCACCCGGATCCCTTCGCCAGCCTGCTCGCTTTTGGGCTCACCGCAGTGCTAATTCTCAGCGCGGTGGTCAACATTGGGGTGGTGTTGGGAATGTTACCGACCAAAGGGCTGCCGCTCCCCTTTCTCAGCTACGGGGGGTCGGCACTGCTGGCGACGATGGTCCAGGTCGGCCTGTTGGCCGCGCTGTCGCGGATGACGGGTTGAGGATGCGCATGGTCGTGGCGGGCGGAGGCACGGGCGGGCATCTCTTCCCCGGTCTGGCGGTGGCCGAGTACGTGGCCGGCGCCGACGCGCAGTCGGTCATGTTCATCGGCAGCGCGTCGGGTATCGAGGCGCGCGTCGTGCCGCTGACCCGCTTTGCGTTCGCACCGCTGCAGATCCACGGCCTGCGCGGCCGCGGCTGGCGCGGTGCGCTGCAACTCGCGGGGCAGCTGCCGCCGGCGGTGGTGCGCGCCTGGCGTATCCTCGGTCGCTTCCGCGCCGACATCGTCCTCGGCGTCGGCGGCTACGCCTCCTTCCCGGTCGTCGTCGCCGCCTGGCTGCGCCGCGTGCCCAGTGTGCTGCTCGAGCAGAATGCCCATCCGGGCCTTGCCAACCGCACCCTGGCGCGTCTTGCGGCGCGCGTCTGCACCACCTTCGAAGCGGCCAACGCCTATTTCCCGTCCGATCGCGTGGTGCGGACCGGCAACCCGGTGCGCGCCTTCCCGCCGGCGGCGACACCGGTGGGATCGACCGCCGGGTTTGCGTTGCTGGTCTTCGGCGGCAGCCAGGGCGCACGCCGCATCAACCAGGCGATGGCGGAGGCGGCGCCGGCGCTGCGCGCCGCGCTGCCCGGTCTGTCGATCGTGCACCAGACCGGTGCCGCCGATCGGGCCGCGCTGGCGGCGCGCTACGCCGAGGTCGGCCTCGCGGCCGAGGTGCGCGAGTTCATCGACGACATGGGCGCCGCCTACCACGCCGCCGACCTGGTGCTGTGCCGCTCGGGGGCGACGACGGTGGCCGAGCTGACCGTGCTCGGCAAGCCGGCGGTGCTGGTGCCCTATCCGTTCGCCGCCGACGACCATCAGCGCGCCAACGCGCGCGAGATGGCCGAGCGCGGGGCGGCGCGGCTGGTGCTCGATCAGGATCTCAGCGGTGCGCGGGTGGCGGAGACGATTGTCGACCTGGCGGGCGATCGCCAGCGGCTGGCGGCGATGGGCGCCGCGGCCCGGCAACTGGGCGTGCCGGATGCGGCGGCACGCGTCGCGGCGACCTGCCGCGCGGTGGCGAGGGGAGGGGTGGTGGGATGACGAAGCTGTTCAAGGAACCGCGGCACATCCACTTCGTCGGCATCGGCGGTGTCGGCATGAGCGGCATCGCCGAAGTGCTGCTGACGCTCGGCCATCGCGTCAGCGGCTCGGACCTCGGTGAGAGCGATGCGACGCGGCGCCTGGTGGCGCGCGGCGCCACGATCACCTACGGGCACCGCGCCGAGGCGGTCGGGCCGGAGACCGACGTGGTCGTCATCTCATCGGCGGTCAAGTACTCGAACCCGGAGGTGGTGCAGGCGCGGGCGCACAAGATCCCGGTCATTCCGCGCGCCGAGATGCTCGCCGAGCTGATGCGCCTGAAGACCGGCATCGCCGTCGCCGGCACGCACGGCAAGACCACTACCACCTCGCTGATCGCCGCCATCCTGGCGAAAGCCGGCATGGATCCGACCACAGTGATCGGCGGCAAGGTGCACGCCATGGGCACCAACGCGCGCCTCGGACAGAGCGAGCTGCTGGTCGCTGAAGCGGACGAGAGCGACGGCACCTTCCTGATGCTGTCGCCGGTGGTGGCGGTGGTGACCAACATCGACCCCGAGCACCTCGACTACTACGGCGACATGGACCGCGTGCGCTCGGCCTACCTCGAGTTCATGAACCGCGTGCCGTTCTACGGCGTCAGCGTGCTCTGCCTCGACAGCGTCAACGTGCGCTCGCTGCTGCCGCAGGTGCGCAAGCGGGCGATCACCTACGGCACGACCGACGACTGCGAGTACGTCGCCCGCGATCTGTGCGTCATCGGCATGGAGACGATGTGCGAGGTGGTGCGCAACGGCACCGTGCTCGGCACGCTGCGCCTGCGCCTGCCCGGCCGCCACCACGCGCTCAACGCGCTGGCCGCGATCGCGGTGACGCAGGAGCTCGGCGTGCCGTTCGAGATCGCCGGCGCGGCGCTGTCCGAGTTCGGCGGCATCCACCGCCGCTTCGAGCTGTGCGGCGAGGCCGGCGGCGTCATGGTGATCAGCGACTACGGCCATCATCCGACCGAGATCCGGGCGACGCTGGCGGCGGCGCGCGAGGGGTTCGGGCGCCGGCTGGTGGTGCTCTTCCAGCCGCACCGCTTCACCCGCACGCGCGACCTGTTCGGCGAGTTCCTCGACGCCTTCGACGCCGCCGACCATCTGATCCTCACCGACATCTACGCCGCCGGCGAGGAAGCCGTCGACGGCCTGAGCGGCGAGGTGCTGTTCTGGGCCCTGAAGCGGCGCGGCCATCTCGAGGTGAGCTACGTGCCGCGGCGCGACGACCTGGTCAACGAGGTGAAGCCGCTGTTGCAGGTCGGCGACATGGTCGTGGTGCTCGGCGCCGGCAACATCCACGGCGTGGCCGAGGAGCTGGTCAACAGCCTCGTCGGCCACCAGAGCACATGGACGGTGCAGTAGGAGCCACGATGCGCGCCTGGCTGCAACGGCGCTTCGCGGAGCGCGTGCGTTTCGGCGAACCGCTCCATCGCCACACCTCGTTCCGCATCGGCGGCCCGGCCGACGTGTGGGTCGAGGTGGAGAGCGGCGCGGAGATCCTCGACCTGCAACGCGCCGCCGTGGAAGCGAGTCTGCCGCTCGCCGTGCTCGGCATCGGCACCAACGTGCTGGTCAGCGACCGCGGCATGCGCGGGATCGTCGTCAAACTGGGGCGCGGCCTGGGGCAGTTGGACTGGCGCACCGACGCCGACCGCGTGCACGTGCGCGCCGGCGCCGCGGCGCCGTTCAAGAAGCTGGTCACCGAGGCCGCCGCCCGCGGCCTGACCGGGCTCGAGTTCGCCGAGGGCATCCCGGGCTCGATCGGCGGCGGGCTGCTGATGAACGCCGGCGCCTTCGGCGGCGAGATCTGCAACGTCGTCGACGGGGTATCGGGCGTCGAGCCGATCGCCGGCGAGCGCCACCTGCCGCGCGCCGAGCTGCGCTTCGGCTACCGCCGTTTCGATCTGCCGCCCAGCCTGATCGTCACCCACGTCGACTTCACCCTGACGCCGGGCGACACGCAGCAGATCCGCGCCCGCATGGCCGAGTCGAAGCGCAAGCGCGACGCCAAGCAGCCGCTCGGCCACCCGAACGCCGGCTCGATCTTCCGCAACCCGCCGGGCGAGTACGCCGGCCGCTTGATCGAGGCCGCGGGCCTGAAGGGGCGCCGCGTCGGCGGGGCGATGATCTCCGAGCAGCACGCGAACTTCATCGTCAACCTTGGGGACGCCTCGGCGGCCGACGTCAAGCAACTGATGGACGAGGTCGCCGACCGCGTGTTCCAGGCGCGCGCCATCCGCCTGGTGCCCGAGGTCAAGCTGATCGGCGACTGGGAGTCGGCATGATCGCCACGCTGACGCGCCACCGCTGGGGCTGTCTCACCGTGCTGCTGGCGCTCGGCCTCGCGGCCGCGGGGTGGGCGGCGCGCGAACCGGCGGCGCAGGCGCTGCGCGCGCATCCCTATTTCGCCATCAGCCAGTTGGTGATCAAGGGCTGCGGGCCGGCGCTGAGCGCCGACGACGTGCGCGCCTGGGTCGGCATCGGCGCCGACTCGACGCTGTGGGAGATGTCGCCGGGCCGCGTGCGGGCGCGCCTCGAAGAACATCCGCGCATCGCCCAGGCGGCGGTGCGGCGCGAGTTCCCCGGCCGCCTCGAAGTGGTGGTGCGCGAGCGCCGGCCGCTGGCGATCGCGGTACTCGACGAGCTCTACTACGTCGACCGCAGCGGCGCGCTGTTCGGCCCGCTGCAGGCGCACGACAGCCGCGACTACCCGTTCATCACCGGCGTCGATCCGAACGAGCCGGATGGCCGGCGCGTCTGGAGCCTGCGCCGGGCGCTGCGCCTGCTGCGCCGCTGCGCCGCCGGCGGCTGCGGCAGCGAGATCTCCGAGGTCCGCGTCGACGCGGCGCGCGGCGCCGTCCTCTATCCCGCCGCGCCGCGCCCGCCGCTGGTGCTCGGCTGGGGGAGTTGGCCGACCAAGCTGGCGCGCGCCGAGCAGGCCCTGCAGACCTGGCGCGGCAACCCGGAGCGCCTGGCGAGCATCGATCTGCGCTACCGCAATCAGGTCGTCATGCGGCTGCACCCGCCGCCCGCCGCCGACCCCAAGCCGCGTCCGGGCAAGGCCC
>JBOHWA010000967.1:0-2468 GCA_050735855.1 Binatia bacterium | reverse complement strand
GCGCCGTGCTGATCCCAACCGCGGTGCGCGCGGCGAGCACGGCGCCGAGGGCCCGGCGCCCTCCACGGGACGGCGCGGACGAATCGATGGGCAGAGCCGCAAAGCCAAGCTCGGGCGCTCCATAGGGACACATTCCACAAGGCGTGCCTTGTAAGGGTTGCAGCGGGCGCGACCTGAACCGCCTCCGCACGCCCGTCCGTCGTCGCCGGCGTCGTGGTACGCGACTTGCCTATCGCCCCCGCTGTGGCGGCGACATCGGCAATTGGGTTGCGCGGCAGCAGGGTGCCGGCCGTGCGGTCGCGCTGGGGCCGGGTCCTTGCCCTCGCCGCGGCGGTGATCGCGTTGGTGGCCGTGGCATCGATCGGCGGAGCCTATCTGCTCGACGAGCCAGCGCGGCGCTGGGTCGAGTCGACGATGAACAGCCGGCTCGACGGGTACACGATCACACTGCCCGAGATGGACGTCCATCTCCTCGCGCTGTCGGCGACGTTGCGCGGCTTCACCGTCGTGCAGGACGCCCACCCGGAGCCGCCCATCGTGCACGTCGAGGTCATCGACGCCGGCGTGCACTGGCGCGCGCTGCTGCACTGGCGGCTGGTGCTCGACGTGGCGGTCGCGGCGCCACGCGTGCACATCGACCGCCGGCAGCTGCAGGCTGAGGCCGCCGATGCGGTGCCGATCGAGGACAAGGGCTGGCAGGCAGCGCTCCAGGCCGTCACGCCGATCAAGATCAACCAACTGACCGTCACCGACGGTGCGGTCAGCTACATCGATGCCGATCCCGAGCGGCCCCTGCGCATCACCCAGGCCGAGTTGACGGCGACCAACATTCGCAACGTGCGCTCGCCGCAGCGCGCCTACCCGTCCGAGCTGCACCTCAAGGCGCGGCTGTTCGACGCGGGACGGGTGACGGTCGACGGCGCCGCCAACTTCCTCAGCACGCCGCACGCCGGCGCCGCGGTCGACTTCGACGTCGAGGCCGTGCCGCTCGACCGCCTGCAGCCGGTCGCCGCCCAGGCCAATGTGCATGTGAAGGGCGGTATCCTGGCGACCAAGGGACGCGTCGAGTACGCGCCGACCGTGCACGACGCGCACCTTGCCCTGCTGCGCGTCGACGACGTCTCGGTCGACTACGTGCACAGCCCGGCGACCGCGAAAGCCGAGGCGCGGCGGGCGGAGCAGGTGAAGCAGGTGGCCGCCGATCTCGCCGACGCCCCCGATCTGAAGCTGGCGGTCGACGAGTTGCGCCTGGCGCGGGCCAACTTCGGCTTCGTCGACCAGACGGCCGCGCCGGCGTACCGTCTGTCACTCGACCGGACCGACCTGGTCGTGCGCGAGTTCTCCAATCAGGTCGCGGCTGGGCCGACGCGCATCGAGGCGACGGGCTACTTCATGGGCAGCGGCGCCAGCGAGCTGAAAGCGTCGTTTCTGCCGCGCCAGCAGAAACCCGAGTTGGATATCGCCCTCCAGATCGAGGCAACGGAGATGCGCGCGCTGAACGACCTCCTGCAGGCGTATGGCGACTTCGACGTCAACGGCGGGGAGTTCTCGCTGTATACGCAGATCAGCGTGCGCGACCGTCGGATCGACGGCTACGTCAAGCCGCTGTTCGCCGACCTCGACGTCTACGACCGGCGTCAGGACGCCGACAAGGCGCTGTTCAACCAGCTCTACGAAGGCCTGGTCGGCGGCGTCGCCGGCCTGCTCGAGAACCGCCGCGAACAGGTCGGCACCAAGGCCAGCGTCAGCGGTCGCGCCGACCAGCCGCAGCTGAGCACGCTCGAGGTGGTGATCAATCTGGTGCGCAACGCCTTCTTCCGCGCCATCCTGCCGGGCTTCGACGAGGCAGTCCGCAACCGCGCCGGGGAGCCGCACTGAGCGGAGCCACTCTTCAGCCGCGCGTGCTTGGGCCAGCCGATGCACGCTGGTGGGTGAGTCGCATTTCGCCGCGCAGCGCACTACGACATCGTCCGTGGCTGACGACGACGTGGTCGAGGTTCCGCATACAGCCCTCAGCGCCACCGCGCTGCGTGCGGTAGTCGAGGAGTTCGTCACCCGCTCCGGCACCGACTACGGCGTGCGCGAGCGCGACCTGGCCGAGAAGGTCGCCGACGTCATGCGCCAACTGACCCGCGGCGAAGTGGTGATCGTCTTCGATCGCAGCCAGGGCAGCGTCCACATCGCGCCGGCCGCGCGCCGGCGCTGAGCGCCCGTGCGGCCCGCCCACTCCGATGGGCATCGCGGCGCAGCGGGTCGCGGCGGCCCGATGGGTCACCGCGCCGGGCGGAAGCCGCCGTGCGTGATGTGCGCGGCCAGCAGGGCGCGCAGGCGCTCGACCGCTGGGCCGACTGCGACGCCCAGGTCGCGCAGCTCGCCATCCGCGATGGCGTCGCAGACGCGCTCGAGGGTGAAGAGCAGCAGCGCGTCCTCGACGGCCCGATCGGCCGCCCCCGGCGGCCGCAGGGCCG
>JBOHWA010000966.1:0-2499 GCA_050735855.1 Binatia bacterium | reverse complement strand
GTGGGCGGCCCGCCCGCTTGCGAAGCGATATCGCCCGGCTCGCGAAACCGGGGTCGATCGCTGCTTCAGGCGGCTACCCCTCACGCGGCGGGCCGCCCGATCTTCGCCACATCACACCCACGCGTTTCGGGGTGATGCCGCCCGCCGCTTCAGGCCGGCAGGCGATCGAGCAGCTCGGACAGCGGCGGGGCGGTACCGTCCTTGGCCGACAGGACAGGATGCGCGATCGGCCACTCGATGCCGATGGCGGGATCGTCCCAGCGCACGGTGATCTCGTCGCCCGGCTGCCACAGAGCGGTGCACTTGTAGGCGACATCGGCCGACTCGCTCAGCACGCAGAAGCCGTGTAGGAAGCCGGGCGGGATGTACAGCTGGCGGAAGTTGTCGGCCGACAGCTCGATGCCGACCCAACGCCGGAAGGTGGGCGAGGTGCGGCGGGCGTCGACCGCGACGTCGAAGATCGCCCCATCGAGCACCCGCACCAGCTTGCCCTGCGGCTGCTGCACCTGCGCGTGCAGCCCGCGCAGCGTGCGCGCGGCCGAGCGCGAATGGTTGTCCTGCACGAATGGCAGCGGCATACCGGCGTCGGCGTACTTCTCCACGTGGTAGGTCTCGAGGAAGAAGCCGCGCGCATCGCGGTGCACCGCCGGCTCGATCAGCAGCACCTCGGGGAGCGCGGTGGGCAGCGCGCGCACGCCGGTCACTCCTGTTCGAGCACGCGCAACAGGTACTGCCCGTACACGCTGGTGCGCATCTCGTGCGCCAGGCGCTCGACCTCGTCGCGCCCGATGTAGCCCATGCGCAGCGCGATCTCCTCGAGGCACGCGACCTTGAGGCCCTGGCGCTCCTCGATGGCCTGGATGAAGTTGGAGGCCTGCAGCAGCGCCTCGTGCGTGCCGGTGTCGAGCCAGGCGATGCCGCGCCCGAGCTTCTCGACGTGCAGCGCGCCGGCATGCAAATAGGCGAGGTTGACGTCGGTGATCTCGAGCTCGCCGCGCGGCGACGGCTTGAGTGAGCGGGCGATGTCGACGACGTTGGTGTCGTAGAAGTACAGCCCGGTGACCGCGTACGGCGACCGCGTCTGCTTCGGCTTCTCCACCAGATGCACGGCGCGACCGTTCTCGTCGAACTCGACCACGCCGTAGCGCTCCGGGTCGCGCACCCAGTAGCCGAAGACGGTCGCCCCACCGTCGCGCGCCGCCGCGTGGCGCAGCACCTCGGTGAAGCCGTGGCCGTAGAAGATGTTGTCGCCGAGGGCCAAGGTGACCGGGTCGCGGCCGATGAAGTCCTCGCCGATGAGGAAGGACTGCGCCAGCCCGTCCGGGCTGGGCTGCACGGCGTACTGGATGTCGAGCCCGAGGTGGCGGCCATCGCCGAGCAGACGGCGGAAGCCGTCCTGCTCGTGCGGCGTGGTGATGACCAACACCTCACGGATGCCGGCCAGCATCAGCGACGACAGCGGATAGTAGATCATCGGCTTGTCGTAGATCGGCACCAGCTGCTTGCTCACCGCGCGGGTGAGCGGGTAGAGCCGCGTGCCGGACCCGCCGGCCAGAATGATTCCCTTCCTCATACCATCACTCGCCAGCGCGCCGCGTCATAACAGGAAAACTGCCGGCGAACCAAGCGCCCGGCAGAGGCCTCAGGCGACGGGCGACACCGTCCCCAGGCGCTCGCGCCGATAGGTGCCCGCCTGCACCGCCTCGCACCAGGCGCGATTGGCGAGATACCACTGCACCGTGGCGCGCAGCCCGGACTCGAAATCGTGCCGCGGCCGCCAGCCGAGCTCGCGCTGCACGTGGCTGGCGTCGATGGCGTAGCGGCGGTCGTGCCCCGGCCGATCCTGAACGAAGGTCTTGAGATCGGCGTAGCTGCGCGCGCCGCGCGCCGCCAGCGCGGCATTCGTCGCCGGCGGCTGCAGCTCGTCGAGGACGGCGCAGAGGCGGTCGATCAGCTCCAGATTGCTGCGCTCGTTGTCGCCGCCGAGGTTGTACTTGCCGCCCGGGCGGCCGCGCTGCAGGACCAGCAGCAGGCCCTCGCAGTGGTCTTCGACGTACAACCAGTCGCGCACGTTGCCGCCGTCGCCGTAGATCGGCAGCGGCTTGCCCTCGAGGGCGTTGAGGATCATCAGCGGGATCAGCTTCTCGGGGTACTGCAGCGGGCCGTAGTTGTTCGAGCAGTTGGTCATCAGTGCGGCCAGCCCGTAGGTCTCGTGGTAGGCGCGCACCAGGTGATCGGCGGCCGCCTTCGAGGCGGCGTACGGGGAGTTCGGCGCGTACGGCGTGGCTTCGGTGAACTTGCCGGTGGCGCCGAGGCTGCCGTAGACCTCGTCGGTCGAGACGTGCAGGAAGCGAAAGCGCTCGCGCGCCGCCGGCGTCAGGGTGGCGACGTAGCTGCGCGCTCCGTCGAGCAGCTCGAAGGCGCCGACGACGTTGGTCTCGACGAAGGCGCGCGGGCCGTCGATCGAGCGGTCGACGTGGCTCTCGGCGGCGAAGTTGA
>JBOHWA010000965.1:0-4080 GCA_050735855.1 Binatia bacterium | reverse complement strand
ACACGGCGCCGAGGGACCGGCGCCCTCCAGGGCGTGCTCGCCGCTTACGCGACACGGACGCGGATGGCGCGCCGCTTGCCGACTTCGACCACCAGCGCCGCACCGGGCGCGGCGGCGAAGTCCTCCGCCTCGACCGTCGTCCCGTCGATACGGACGGCGCGCTGCGCGATCAGCCGGCGGGCGTCGGAGTTCGATTTCACCAGACCGGCCTGCTTGAGGATGACGGGCAGGCGGAGGTGCCCACCGGCTGCCGCGACGGTGATCTCCTCCAGCGCGTCGACGTCGAGATGGCGCTGCTGGAAGCGTTCCTCGAACGCCGCGCGCGCCGCCGCGCCCGCCGCGCTGCCGTGGAAGCGTTCCACCAGGGCGACGGCCAGATCCTTCTTCGCCCCCATCGGGTCGGCCGCGATGCGCGCGTCGCGCACCACCGGCTCGACATCGGTCAACAACTCGTACCAGCGCCGCATGAGCGGATCCGAGATCGACATCACCTTGCCGAAGATCTCGCCCGGCGGCTCGGCGACGCCGACGTAGTTGCCGAGCGACTTGCTCATCTTCTGCACGCCGTCGGTGCCTTCGAGCAGCGGCAGGATGACGGCCACCTGCGGCGCCTGGCCGGCCTCCTTTTGCAGCTGGCGGCCGAGCAGGATGTTGAAGGTCTGATCGGTGCCGCCGAGCTCGATATCGGCGCGGATCTCGACCGAGTCGTGCGCCTGCATCAGGGGGTAGAGGAACTCGTGCACGCCGATCGGCGCGCCCTCGCCGTAGCGCTTGGCGAAGTCGTCGCGCTCGAGCATGCGCGCCACGGTGCTCTGCGCCCCGAGGCGGATGACGTCCTGGAACTGCATGCGCCCGAACCACTCGCCGTTCCAGCGCACCTCGGTGCGGGTGCGGTCGAGCACCTTGAAGACCTGTTCCTGGTAGGTCTGCGCCGCCGCCTCGACCATCTCGCGCGTCAGCTGCGGCCGGGTGGCGGAGCGGCCGCTGGGGTCGCCGACCATCGCCGTGAAGTCGCCGATGATCAACACCGCCTGGTGGCCGAGGTCCTGGAACTGGCGCAGCTTGGTCAGGCCCACCGTGTGGCCGAGATGAATGTCGGGTGCGGTCGGATCGACGCCCAGCTTGACGCGCAGCGGCCGGCCGAGCTCGAGCTTGGCGATCAGTTCCTCGCGCGGGATGATCGTCGCCGTGCCGCGCTCGATGCGCTCGAGTTGTGCGCGCGGGTCGATCATGGCTTGTCGACGTACTCCTGGACGCGCGTGATCGCCGTAGCGCGGCCGCTGGCGGCGTCGACAGTGACCACCGCGCCCTGCACGACGGTGCGCCCGCTGGCGGTCTCGAAGCGCGTCGGCAGGTGGGTGACGAAGCGGCGGATGGCCAGCTCCGCCTTGACGCCGATCACCGAGTCGATCGGCCCGCACATGCCGGCGTCGGTGAGAAACGCGGTCCCCGGCGGCAGGACGCGCTCGTCGGCGGTCTGCACGTGCGTGTGGCTGCCGACCACGGCGCTCACCCGCCCGGCCAGATGCCAGCCCATGGCGCCCTTCTCCGAGGTGGCGTCGCAGTGCATATCGACGAAGATCACCTGCACACTGTCGCCGATCTGCCTGAGGATCGCGTCGGCGGCCTGGAACGGGCAGTCGACCGAGTCCATGAACACGCGCCCGATCAGGTTGACCACCGCGATGCGCGTCCCGTCGGGCGCATTGAAGATGCGCCAGCCGGTGCCCGCCGCGCCGGGCGGAAAGTTGTGCGGCCGCAACAGGCGCGGCTCCTGGTCGAGGTACTCGACGATCTCGCGCTTGCGCCAGATGTGGTTGCCCGAGGTGAGCACGTCGATCCCCGCCTCGAGCAGCTCGCGACAGTTGCCCGGCTCCACCCCCGCCCCGCCGGAGACATTCTCACAGTTGGCGATGACGAAGTTCACCTGCTCGCGATGGATGAGCTTGGGCAACACCTGCCGCACCGCCAGCCGGCCGGGCTTGCCGACGATATCCCCAAGAAAAAGCAGCTTCATGATTCAACAAAAAAAGAATTCACCACAGAGAGCACAGAGGACACAGAGAAAACCAAGGACAGACTTTCACCGCGGAGACGCGGAGTGCGCGGAGAAGTGCACGTTGTCTCCGCGCGCTCCGCGCCTCCGCGGTGAAAATCTCTTGTTTCTCTTCTTCGTTCTCCTCTGTGTTGTCTGTGCCCTCTGTGGTGAAAGTCTCTTCCTCAGCGCGCGAACTCCGAGGTCCGCAGCTCGCGGATGACCGTGACCTTGATCTGCCCCGGGTACGTCATCTCGCTCTCGATCTTGCGCGCCACTTCCTGCGCCAGCATCGAGGCCTGGTCGTCGCCGACCACGTTCGGTTGCACGATGATGCGGATCTCGCGTCCGGCCTGGACGGCGAAGCACTTCTCGACGCCCTTGAACGAGTTGCTGATGCGTTCGAGATCCTCGAGCCGGCGCACGTAGCTCTCCAGCATCTCGCGCCGCGCCCCCGGCCGGGCGCCCGACAGGGCGTCGGCCGCATCGACCAGCGGCGCCAGGATGGTCTCCGCCTTCACTTCCTCGTGGTGCGCCGCGATGGCGTTGACCACCTTGGCCGACTCGCCGTACTTGCGCGCGATGTCGGCGCCGATGATGGCGTGCGACCCCTCGACCTCATGGGTCAGCGCCTTGCCGATGTCGTGCAGCAGTGCCGCGCGGCGCGCCTGTTTCTCGTTCAGGCCGAGCTCGGCGGCCATGGCGCCGCAGATGAACGCCGCCTCGATCGAGTGCATGAGCACGTTCTGGGCGTAGCTGTAGCGGTACTGCAGCATGCCGAGCAGCTTGACCAGCTCGGGGTGGACGCCGTGGATGCCGACCTCGAGGATGGCCTTCTGGCCGGCCTCGCGGACGCTGTCCTCGACCGACTCCTCGGCCTTGCGCACCACTTCCTCGATGCGCCCGGGATGGATACGGCCGTCCGAGATCAGGCGCTCGAGCGAGCGCTTGGCGATCTCGCGGCGGATCGGGTTGAAGCACGAGATGACCACCGCTTCCGGGGTGTCGTCGATGATCAGGTCGACGCCGGTGGCCGCCTCGAGGGCGCGGATGTTGCGCCCCTCGCGGCCGATGATGCGGCCCTTGAGATCGTCGCTCGGCAGGTGGACCACCGACACCGTGCGCTCGGCGACGAACTCGCCCGCCAGGCGCTCGATGGCGATCGAGACGATCTTCTTCGCCTGCCGGTCGGACTCCTCGCGCGCCTCCTGCTCGATGAGGCGGATCTGCTTGGCGGCGTCGTGGCGCGCCTCGTCGACCATCGACTGGATGAGCTGCTTGCGCGCCTCGTCGCGCGTCAGGCCGGCGGTCTGCTCGAGCTGCTCGCGCGTCTCGTCGACCAGGCGCTGCAGCTCCTCCTGCTTGCCGCTGAGCGCATCGTCGCGCTCCTTGAGCGTCTGCTCGCGTTTCTTGGACTCGGCGTCGCGCTTGTCGGTCGTTTCGGTGCGCCGGTCGAGCGTCTCCTCGCGCGTCGCCAGCCGCTTCTCGCTGGCCAGAATCTCCTGCCGCTGCTCCCTGACCTCCTGTTCGAACTGCGTCCGCGCCTGAATGACCGCTTCCTTGCCCTGCAGTTCTGCTTCCTTGCGAATCGCCTCCGCTTCGGTCCGTGCTTCGCTCAGTGTCCGTTCAGCCGTTTCCTGTGTTGCTCTCGCCTGCCCGTCAGCTTGCTGGCGTCTGAGGTAGTCGACCAGCCCGGCGAGGACGACGGCCAAGACGAGGCCGATCAGTAGAATCCAGAGTATGTCCATCGCGCCCTGTGTCCTCCTTTCTGTGCGGGGACGAATCGCCCCCGCGCCAGCAACGCACGACACCGCGCTCGGTCACCACGGCGTCGAGCCGCAGATCCCACGCATCGCGCGGCAGCCCAGCGCATTGCTGGAAGGTGTATCCGAGACCGATCAGGCCGGCCGGCCGGATCGGTCCCGCGAAAACTCGATCATAGTGTCCGCCGCCGCGTCCCACCCGCGACCCGGCGGTATCCCAGGCCACGACGGGGACCAGCACCAGCGCGGTCGCCAGCTCGTCGGCCTCCCGCGCGGCGCCGC
>JBOHWA010000964.1:0-8884 GCA_050735855.1 Binatia bacterium | reverse complement strand
CGACCACCCCGCCCCACCCCCGGCGCCGAGGGACCGGCGCCCTCCAGCAGGATGGATGAGCCGTATCGATGACAACCCGCGCGGTCCTCTTCGACTTCGGTGGCACCCTCTACGACTACGCCAGCCTCGAGGCCGGCGATCGCGCGTGTCTCGTCGCGCTGGCGCGGCGCTGCGGCATCGACGCCGAGGAGAGCAAGATCCGCCGCGCCCATCGGCAGGCGATGCGGCGCGTCTTCCAGACTTACCTGCCGCAGGGCTACTACCTGCACCGCGATCTGTTCCGCGACGCCGTCGTCGGCATGCTCGCCGCCTTCGACGTCACCGCCGACGCGGCGCAGCTCGAGCAGCACCGGCAGGCGCAGTGGGCGATGCACCGGCGCGACTTCGTGCTGCGCGACGGCGTCGTCGACACCCTGCAGGCGCTGCGCGCGCGCGGCCTGCACGTCGGCATGGTGAGCAACATCGACGACGACCAGCTCGAACACCTGATCGACGTCGCCGGCTTGCGCCCGCACTTCGACTCCCTGCTCTCCAGCGAGGCCGCGGGCGCGTGCAAGCCCGCGCCCGCCATCTACGCCGAAGCCCTGCGGCGCGCCGGCTGCGACGCCGGCGACGCCCTCTTCGTCGGCGACACGCTGGCGCAGGATATCGCCGGCGCCAACCGCGCCGGGCTGTGCTCGGTGCTCATCTGGCACCGCGATGACAAGCCGCCGCCGGTCGACGGCGTCGCACCCCAGCACGTCATCCGCCACATCCCCGAGCTGCTGTCGCTACTCGACTGACCCGCGCTCAACGGGGGAAACCCCTACTGCGGTGCGTGTTGCCCCGCAGAGCTTGCGCCCTCGCACAGCTCGCGTCGTCGCGGTGCGGCCGCGTGTGTAAACGCCACTTCACAACTGCAAAGTGTTTCGTTGCTCGGCGAGATAGTTCGACGAGCTATCTCAGCGACAGACGGTCGATGTGTGGTCGGCATGACCGTTGCGTCTGCCCACCGCAAGGCGAACGGACGACGCGCCGGATCAAAGGCGCCGCCACTGCGCGGCCGACAGCTCGCATGACGCGGGCGGGAGGGCCGCCTGCGCCCCACGGAGGGACACTCTATGAACACGCTCAAGCTGGAACCGGCGCGGCACACCGCGCCAGCGCGGATCGCGCCGCGCGTCCACGGCATCGCGACCGGGATCTGCGTCGCGTTGACCGTCCTGCTCCTCGCCCCTCGTGCCTCCATGGCATGGAGGACGGGTTTTCCCTGCCTGCCAAGTGCCGCTAGCATGCCGTTCGCCGGATGGTGTCGCGGCGACTGCGACGGCGATCGGACGGTCGCGGTCAACGAGCTCATCGACCTGGTGGCGATCGGCCTGGAGCAGCGACCGGCCTCGACGTGCCCGGGTGGTGACGGCAACGGCGATGGCACGGTGTCGGTCGCCGAGATCCTCGGCGGCGTCGGCGCGGCGCTGCACGGCTGTCCGCGCGGTGCCGACATGCTGCTGTGCAACGGCAAGGTGTTCACCGCGAACCCGGACCAGCCGTCGGCCGACGCGGTCGCCATCCAGGCCGGCGTCATCACCGCCGTCGGCAGCGCCGACGTGCTGCGCGGCCTCGCCGACGCGCACACCGAGATCCTCGACCTCGGCGGCCGCACGGTGATCCCCGGATTCAATGATGCGCACGTCCATGTGCTGCCGTTCTTCCCCTTCCCCACCTTCTTCGTCGGGCTCGATCCCAGCCTCGACGAGGCCACGGCGGCGCTCGCGCCGCTCGCCGCTGCGGCGCCGGAGGGCGGCACGATCGGCGGCTCCATCGGGGCTACGGTGCTCGACGACCCCACGGCGACCCGCTTCCTGCTCGACGGCATCGCGCCGCAGAACCCGGTGGTCATGCAGGGCTTCACCGGACACGGCATGCTGTTCAACACCGCCCTGATGGATCGGCTCGGCGTCGCCGCCGATCAGCCCGACCCGCCGGGCGGCTTCTTCGTGCGCGATCCCGACACCGGCATCATCAGCGGCGTCGCCCACGAGTACGCGCAGTTCATCATGGAGCGCCAGTACATCGCCCAGCAGAGCGAGGCGGCGGCGATCGCGGTCTACCGCATCATGGACCAGGTGTTCGCCAGCCAGGGCATCACCTCCGTCCAGCTCATGGCCGGCCAGCCGACCCTCCAACTGGCGCGCCTGCTCGCCGCGGCCGACCCGAAGCTGCGCTGGAGGATCATTCGCATGCCGATGCCGACCGACGCCGACTGGCCGCTGGACGACGTCGACGGTCACGAGGCGTTCAGCCATCCGCACGTGATGATCTCGGGGCTGAAGTACTTCCTCGACGGCACCCCCATCGAGCGCCTTGCGGCTCTGCGCATCCCCTACGCCGACCGCCCGGAGTCGAGCGGGCACCTCAACTTCTCGGCCGCGGACATCGAGCAGATGCTGCGCAGCGCGATCGACGCCGACCAGCAGCCGATGTTCCATGCCGTCGGCGACCGCGCAATCGAGACCCTGCTCACGGCGATGGAGGCGGTCGCGCCGCCCGCCACGTGGCAGCGCCTGCGCCCGCGCGTCGAGCACGGCGACGTGCTGCCGCCAGACCTCTTCGAGCGGGCGCGCGCGGTCGGCCTCGTCGTGGTGCAGAACCCCATCCACTTCACGCTCACCGATGAGTTCGGTCTGCGCTTCGACGCCGAGCGCCTGGCGCAGAATCAGCCGATGCAAACGCTGCTGCGCGAAGGAATCCCGCTGGCGCTGGGCTCGGACTCGCCGGCGACACCGCTCGACGATATTCAACTGGCCATCGCCCATCCGGCCAATCCTGCCGAGGGACTGACCCGCGAGCAGGCACTGCTGGCACACACCAGCGGTGCGGCATACGCCGAGCACGCCGAGCAGTACAAGGGGCGCCTGGCCCCCTGCATGCTGGCCGACATCACGGTCCTGTCGCTGGATATCCTCACCGTTCCGCTCGCTGAGGTGCCCAACGCCAAGCCCCTGCTCACCATGGTCGGCGGTGAGATCGTCTATCGCGATCCGACCCTCTGAACGGAACCGCGGTTGCGTAGTGGGTCAGTTTGAATCCGGTGCACATCCCTCGTGTACCGCCTTCTCGGCACCGTCCTGCGCCACCGCGGGCTTGGCTCACTGCCAGCGAGATCCCATCCTGGTGGAGGGCGCCGGTCCCTCGGCGCCGTGCTCGCCGCGCGCACCGCGGTTGGGTTCGGCCCGGCGACCTCCACTCCTACTACACCGGTCACACTGACGATCTCGATCGGCGGCTGGCGCAGCACGTTGCGGGTGAGTGCGGTGGGTACAGCGCTCGGCGGCGGCCAGTCGAGCTGATGTTTCAGGCGCCCTTTCCGACGCGCATCGACGCACTCGCGCACGAGCGGCAGGTGAAGGGCTGGGGTCGAGGAAAGAAGGCAGCGTTGATCCGCGGCGACTGGCAGGAGGTGCGGCGGCTGGCACGCTCGAGGTCGAACGCCGAGCAGTGACGGCCGCACGGCTGCCACAATCTGTCAGCGCCCGCCGCTACATTTTGCAACTGTACCTGCCAGTATGATCTAGGTGCCGGAGCAGGGCAGGAGCCCTCACCAGCCCCACCGCCAGTGTCGACGCAGTGTGCAGTCGTGAATGAAACCGAGCGACGGAAGGTCGAGGGCCACTCCCCTGGGCAGATGACAACGGCGGGCACCGCGCGCCTGCTCTACGAGCTCGCCTGCACGTTTGCCGAGCACCTCGAGCTCGACGAGCTCGTGCCGTTGGTGGTCGAGAAGTGCCGTTCGGCGCTCGACGCCGACGGGGCCTCGCTCATGTTGCTCGACGAGTCGGCCAACGAGCTCTTCTTCCACACCTCGGCCGAGGATCCCGCGGTCGTCAAGCGGCTGCGGGCGCTGCGTTTCCCTGCCGATCGTGGCATCGCAGGCGCGGTGCTGGGCGACGGGCGAGCGCTGCGCGTTGATGACGTTGCCGCCGACCCACGCTTCTATTCCGCCATCGATCGCCAGAGCGGCACCACCACGCGCAACATGGTGTGCGCGCCGCTGAGCGTGCACGGCCGCCGGGTCGGCGTCGTGCAGGTCGTCAATCGACATGCCGGCGCGTTCGACGATGCGGACCTGCGCCTGCTCGAGACGCTGGCGAGCAGCATCGCGGTGGCGCTGCAGAACGCCCGTCGCTACGAGGTGCTGCGCCAGTCGGAGGAGACGTTGCGCACCCAGGTGCTGGTGCTGCGCCGCGATCTGGCGCAGCCCGGGCGCTTTGCCGACCTGATCGGCGACAGCCCGGTGATGCGCGAGCTCTTCGCGCTGATGCACACCGCCGCCGCGTCGCCGATTGCGGTCCTCATTCAGGGCGAGACCGGCACCGGCAAAGAGCTGGTGGCGCGCGGCATCCACCGCGCCAGCCTGCGCGGCGACAAGACCTTCGTGCCGGTCAACTGCGCCGCGATTCCGGAGTCGATGCTCGAGCGCGAGCTCTTCGGCCATCGCCGCGGCGCCTTCACCGGCGCGCTGCAGGACCAGCGCGGCCTGCTCGAGGCGGCCGACGGCGGGACGCTGCTGTTCGACGAGATCGGCGACATGCCGCTGGCGATGCAGGCCAAGCTGCTGCGCGTGCTGCAGGACGGCGAGGTGACGCCGCTCGGCGACACCCGGCCGCGGCGCGTCGACGTGCGGGTGCTCTCCGCCACCAATCGCGACCTGGCCGCCGACGTCACTGCGGGGCGCTTCCGCGAGGACCTCTTCTATCGCATCGGGGCCTTCCCGATCCTGGTGCCGCCGCTGCGCGAGCGCCGCGCCGACATCGCATTGCTCGTGCCCGTCCTGCTCGACGCCAGTGCCGACCGCCATCACAAGCGCCTGGAGAGCGTCGAGGCCGACGCGCTGGCGGCGCTCGAAGCCCACGACTGGCCGGGCAACGTGCGGGAGCTGCAAAACGAGATCGAGCGTGCGGTCGCGCTCGCGCCGGCCGGCGGCGCGGTCGCGCTCCGCCATCTGAGCGCCCGCATCGCCGGCGCGCCGCGGACCGGGACGGTGCCGGTGGCGTCCGCTGGCGGCAATCTGCGCGAGGCCCGCGCGGCCTTCGAAGCGGCTTTCATCGCCGCCGCTCTGCAGCGCGCCGGCGGCAACCTGTCCCAGGCGGCGCGCGAGCTCGGCCTGTCGCGCGCCATGATGCAGCGCAAGGTGCGCGACTACGCGCTGCGGTGACGAGCGATGCACTGCGCCGCCTGCAGCCAGGAGAATTCACCCGGCTCGAAGTTCTGCCTCGAGTGCGGCAGACCGTTGCTGCGGCGCTGTGCGATCTGTGGCACCGAGGTGCCACCGGCGGCGCGGTTCTGTGCCGAATGCGGCGGCGAGCTGCACGGGCCGGGCGGCGAGGCCGGCGCCGATGGCGAGCGCCGCCAGCTGACCGTCATGTTCTGCGATCTGGTCGGCTCGACCGATCTCTCGCAGCGCCTCGATGCCGAAGATCTGCGCACCGTCGTACGCGCCTACCAGGACGCCGCGGCACGGGTGATCGAGCGCCACGAAGGCCATATCGCCCAGTACCTCGGCGACGGTCTGCTGGTGTACTTCGGCTATCCGCAGGCGCACGAGGACGACGCGGAGCGCGCCGTGCGCGCCGGGCTGGGCATCATTCCGGCGGTCAGGGCGCTGGGGTTCGGCGGCGTGCGGGAACGGACGACCGGGCTGACGCCGGGGCCGCTCGCCGTGCGCATCGGCATCCACACCGGCAAGGTGGTGGTCGGCGCCATGGGCGGCGGCGCGCGCAGCGAGATCCTGGCGCTCGGCGATACGACCAACATCGCCGCGCGCCTGGAAGCCGCGGCGGCGCCGGACTCGGTGGTGATCAGCGCCGACACGCTGCGCCTGGTGCCGGGGATGTTCCTGGTGCGCGATCTCGGCACCCCGACGCTCAAGGGCATCGCGCGACCGATCCAGACCTACGCGGTGATCCGACCCAGCGGCGTGCGCAGCCGGCTCGACGTCGATCCGCGCACCCTCACGCCGCTGGTCGGGCGCGAGCCCGAGCTGGCGTCGCTGAGCGTGCACTGGCAGCAGGTGCGCGAAGGGGCGGGCCGGGCGGTGGCGATCTGCGGCGAAGCGGGGATCGGCAAGTCGCGGTTGTTGCAGGCGCTGCGCGAGCGGCTGGCCGGCGCGCCGCACACCTGGCTCGAATGCCGGTCGACTCCCTACACGCAAAGCAGCTCCTTCCATCCGTTGGTCGAGCTGCTGACGCAGGGCCTCGGCTTCCAGCCCGACGACGATCCGCAGACCAAACTGCGCCGGCTCGAAGGCGGCATCGAGCGCGCCCTCCTGCCGGTCCAGGACGTCGTGCCGTTGGTCGCGACGCTCCTGGGGGTGCCGCTCGGCGAACGCTACCCGCCGCCCCGACAGAGTGCCGAGCTGCAACGCAAGCGGACGATGGAGGCGCTGGTTGCCTGGACCCACGCCTTGGCCGAGCAGCAGCCGCTGGTGATGCTGTTCGAGGATCTGCACTGGTGCGATCCGTCGACCCTCGAGGTGATCGCCCTGGCGCTCGAGCAGGTCGCGATCCGCAGGGTGCTCATCCTGCTGACCTTCCGCCCGAGCTTCTCCCCGCCGTCATCGTCGTTCGCGCGGGCGGTGCCGCTGTCGGTGGGCCGCCTGGCGCGCGCCGACGTCGCGGCGATGATCGCCAGCTTGACGCCCGGCGTGGATCTGCCCGACGCGCTGACCAGACGCATCGCCGAACGCGCCGACGGCATCCCGCTGTTCGTCGAGGAGGTGACCAAGACGGTGCTCGAGTCGCCGCACATGGCGGACCGCGAGGGATCCGCCGCTGGCGTCGGGCAAACCGAAATCGACATCCCGCCGACACTGCAGGATTCGCTGATGGAGCGCCTGGATCGATTGGCGCCCGGCAAGGAGGTCGCTCAGCTCGCCGCGACCATCGGCCGGGAGTTCCCCTACGCACTCCTGCGGGCGGTCTCCCTCGACGGCGACGATCGCTTGCGCGCCGGCCTCGCGCAGCTGGTGGAAAACGAGCTCCTCTACCAGCGCGGCACGCTCCCCGACGCCAGCTTCGTCTTCAAGCACGCCCTGGTGCAGGACACCGCCTACCGCTCGCTGCTCAAGAGCGTGCGCCAGCCGATCCACCGGCGCATCGCCGAGCGATTGGAAGCGCAATTCCCCGAACGCGCCCAGGCCGAGCCCGAGGTGGTGGCGCGACACTACGACCGCGCCGGCTTCACGATGGAAGCCGCCGACCGCTACCGGCTGGCCGGCGAGCGACTGGCGCAGCGTTCGGCCAACGAGGAAGCCATCGTCCATCTGCGCCGTGCTCTGGCGCTGGTCGCGACGCTGCCCGAGGCACGTGAGCGCGACCGGTACGAGTTGCAGCTGCAGATGGCCATCGGCGTGCCGATCGCGGCGGCGCGCGGGTGGACGGATCCCGAGTACGAGCAGACCTACGCGCGCGCCCACGAGCTGGCGACGCGGATAGGTGAGAGCCCCGAGATGCCGCGCCTGATCGAGGCACTGGCGGCAGCTTATCTGCTCAAAGGCGATCTCGCGACGTCGGCGGAGATCGCCGTCAAAGCCATGGCGGCGGCGCAGCGCACCGGCGCGCCGTTCGACCTGCTGCTGGGCCACGTGTGCAGCGGCTGTCCCTGGATGTTCCAAGGTCACTTCGACCGCGCCCTGCACCACTTCGAGGCGGCGATCGGCATCTACGATCCGTCCAGACATGCGCCACTGGCGCACGAGGTGGGCTTCGACCGCGGCATCGTCGCGCACGCCTATGCCGGCCTCTGTCACACCTACCTGGGGCAGCTGGACCGCGCCCGCGACCGCGCCGAGCACGCCATCGTGCTGGCGCGGCGCACCGATCATTCGCTGACCCTGGTCAACACGCTGATGGAAGCCGCCTGCGTCTACTACGAGCGCCGCGAATTCGACCTGGTGCGCGAACGATCCGCCGAGCAGATCGCCATTTCGCAGCAGCTCGGCTTCCCGTTCTGGGAGGCGATCGGCCGGTTCTGGGATGGCCGTGCCCGGCTCGCTGCCGGCGCCGGTGCCGCCGGATTCGCCGCGATGCAGGCGGCACTGCTGGATCTGGCGAAGCTGGGCACCGGCATCGGCGCCTCCTCCTTCCTCTTTGTGCTCGCCGAGAGCCAGCGGCAACTCGGACAAGCCGACGAGGCCCTCGGCCTCCTCGCGCTGGCGTTGGCGCAGGGGGGCGCCCAGGGGGAGCACTACGCCGATGCCGAGATCCTCCGGCTGCACGGCGAGATTCTGCTTGCGGGTGACGCCAGCGCGGCCGCTGAAGGCGAAGCGCTGCTGCAGCGCGCGATTGCGCTTGCGCACGCGCAGGGCGCGCGACTGTTCGAGTTGCGCGCCGCCGTCAGCCTGGCGCGCCTCTGGCAGGGCCGCGGTCAGCCGGCCGAGGCGCTCGCGTTGCTGGCCCCGCGCTACGCGGCGTTGAGCGAAGGGCAGGATACCGCAGATCCGAGCGCGGCGAAGCGGTTGTTGGCGGTGTTGGAATCAGCCGTCGGCCGTTCCCCCGGCGCGAAGCCGTCCGACGTTCCCGCCCGACTCGCTTGAGGCTCAGGTCAATCTCGCCGTGAGTCACTCCGCCGGCGAGTAGCAGCCTGGTGGAGGGCGCCGGTCCCTCGGCGCCGTGCTGAACCCAACCGCGGTGCGCGCGGCGAGCACGGCGCCGCCGGCGAGTAACAGCCTGGTGGAGGGCGCCGGGCCCTCGGCGCCGTGCTGAACCCAACCGCGGGGCGCGCGGCGAGCACGGCGCCGCCGGCGAGTAACAGCCTGGTGGAGGGCGCCGGTCCCTCGGCGCCGTGCTGAACCCAACCGCGGTGCGCGCGGCGAGCACGGCGCTGCCGGCGAGTAACAGCCTGGTGG
>JBOHWA010000963.1:0-2955 GCA_050735855.1 Binatia bacterium | reverse complement strand
CGCGGTGGCGCCGTCGCGGTCGCGCTGGACCCGGCCTGCGGGCGGCGGCGGGCGCGCGCTGCGCGCCTCACGCCGCGCTGGCTTTGTCGATATCGCCGCAGACCAGGGCGATGCCGTGCATCACCTGGCGCGCGGTGCACGGCTTGGTGATGTAGTAGTCGGCGCCGTGCTGGTAGCCGATCAGCACGTCGTCGTCGTCGATGCAGGCGGTGATCATGATCACCGGAATGCGCGCGGTAGCGTGCGCGCCGCGCAGGCGCTCCAGCACCTCGATGCCGGTCATGCCTGGCATCATCACGTCGAGCAGCACCACGTCGGGGGCGCGCGCGTCGATCAGGCCCAGCGCTTCGGGCCCGCTCTCGGCGCAGCGCACGGCGTAGCCGTTGGCCACCAGCATGGCGGACATGACGATGAGGCAGTCGGCGGTATCGTCGACGATCAGCACGTCGCGCGGGATCATGGCTCACGACTCGACATCATGGGTGGAGGACGGGAGCAATGCCCGTGCCCGGAGGTGCGCCGGGGGCCGCGATACCGGCCGCCGCGCCGCGCGCTGGCATCCGACCGCCGCTCTGGCGCGATGCGCCAAACGGCCCCGCGGCCGTGTGCGCGTTCGGCTGCACGCCATCCCGGCGCCTGCGCAGGCGAATCGGCTTGCGAACTGCGCAGCGCTCGGCGTCTACTGGGAGTATCGCCGTCAGGAGGTCCTATGCTGTCCCGTCGTCTGTTCGTCCTCGCCGCCGCGCTCTGCAGCGCCACACCCGCTGCCGCCTGCACCGGCGACTGCAACCGCGATCGCATGGTGTCGGTCGCCGAGCTGATCACCGGGGTCAACGTCGCCCTCGACACCGCCGAGGCATCCAGCTGCTATCTGTTCGACGAGAACGTCGACGGGCGCGTCGCCATCAACGAACTGCTCTCCGGCGTCGACGCCTCGCTCAACGGCTGCGACGCCGATGGCGACATCGCCTTCGCGACGATCGACATCCCCAGCCCGGCGCAGCCGGCCGACACGCCCGGCTCGCCCGGCGTGGTGGTCAGCGGCGACAAGCTGCTCGCCCACATCGGCGCCGACGGCAACTTGAACCAGGCGCGCTACACCCGCTTCCGCCTCGCCGGCGTCGAGCGCGCGCCCGACGCCATCCTGGTGCTGGTGCCGGGCTTCGAGGGCGGCGCCAACACGTTCAAGATCCTGGCCGAGAACGTCCTGCGCCGCGCCCACGCCGAGCGCGGGTTGGCGGTCGAGGTGTGGGCCTACGACCGGCGCAGCAACCAGCTCGAGGACGATGCCGGTCTGCAGATCGCCGAAGCGGCTGAAGACCCGCTCATCGCGCTCGACTGGCTGTACGGCGCCGAGCTCAGCCTGGCGCTGCATCCCGCCCTGGTCGCCGGACCGAACCGCCGCGCGGTCTTCTACAATACGCAGAGCGACGTTCCATTTATGGCCAACTGGACCGGCCTGGTGTTCTCGCGCGACATCGACGCGGTCGTCGCCGAGGCGCGGCTGGCGGCGCGCAACGCCAACGTCTTCCTCGGCGGCCATTCCGCCGGCACCGGCTTCACCGCGCGCTACGCGGCGACCGACTTCAACCTGAGCGGCAGCGGCGCGCCCGATCCCGGCTACGCGAGGCTGCGCGGCCTGGTGCTGCTCGAGGGCGTTGGCGGCTCGACCGGCGGCACGCCGCTGACCGAGGACTCGCTCGACCGCATCATCGCCAGGGCCGATGGCGGGCTGTTCGGCGCCGTGCGTGACAACGAGGCGCGCTGCGTCGACGGCTTCACCCCCTGTACGATCGCCGCCGAAGCGGTCCTCTGCGCCGGCCAGACGCCGCCGAAGTGCACCCCGCCGACCACCGCCTATTCGGTCCTCACCGGCATCCTCAACCCGCGCATCCTCGCCTCGGCCGAGCCGGTCGCCATCCAGGCGATCACCGATCCCGACACCGGCGAAGCGATCCTGCGCCAGGACCAGGGCGCCGCCGGCAACAATGCGATCGAGAAGGTCGCCGATCTGGCGACCCTGACGGCGCTCGGCCGCGGCACCGCACTCAGCGGGCTGGGCGCCTTTCTCGACGACGATGGCCTGGTGGCGCGCATCGCCTCGTTCGTCAGCACCTCGCTCGGCGGACCCGGCCCCGTGGTCAACGGCCTGATCACCTGGCAGGACATCACCGAAGGCCCGCTGCCGGCGGACCTGACGCCGGACAACGGCCCGGCGCCGACGACGCTGCCGGCGGGCGTGTGGGGCGTCGAACAGGAATCGACCCGCTTCGACCGCATGCTGCTCACCTTCTACGCCGGCGGCAGCAACTTCACCGACTGGTACTATCCGGCCGCCGGACAGAGCACGACCAGCGCGCCGGGCCTCTGCCTCAACGGCTCCTGCGCCGCCGGGCGCGTCGGCGTCAGCTGTTCGACCGACGCCACCTGCGCGCAGGGCATCAACCTCGACTCGACCGCGCTGTCCATCGGCCGCGGCCGCCCCGACATCGAGAACCTCACCCAGGCGGCCGACGTCGACATCCCGGTGATCGCCTTCGGCGGCAGCAACGGGCTGACGACGGTGCCCGGCGCCTTCGTCCCCTACGCGCGCAGCCTCGGCGCCTGCAGCGCGCCGAGCTGCAACGGCGCCGTGCGCCTGGTCGACGACGGCGGCGCCACGCCCGCCTTCCCCACCTTCGGCGGCATCGCCGGCGGCTTCGAAGTCCACATCAGCGAGGGCTATTCGCACGTCGACATCGTCACCACCGAGGACGACGGCGGCAACCAGGTCGTCGCCCCGCTGGTCGCCTTCCTGGCCCGCAACGCGCAGTAGCCGGCGGGCGCCGGGCCCTCGGCGCCGGGAACGGTGGGGGTGGGGTGCTCGTCGCCAGCACGGCGCCAACGCGCGTGGAGGGCGCCGGGCCCTCGGCGCCGGGGGCGGTGGGGGTGGGGTGCTCGTCGCCAGCACGGCGC
>JBOHWA010000962.1:0-3317 GCA_050735855.1 Binatia bacterium | reverse complement strand
GCGGCGGATCACCTCGCCGGCGCGCAACGCCTCGGCGCCGATCTTCTCGATCACCGGCAGCAGGGCGTCGACGTCGGCAGCGCCATTGCGCAAGCGACGCGCGCAGCCCTGCGCGTAGTTGGCGATGGCGCCGAGCGGCTGGTTGATCTCATGCGCCAGGCTGGAGGCCATCTCGCCCATCGTCCCCAGGCGCAGGACGTGCGCCAGCTCCGCCTGGTGGGCGCGCTCGCGCGCCTCGGCGCGCTGCAGCTCCGCCTCGGTCGCCTTGCGGTCGGTGATGTCGGTGGAGATGCCGCCGACCGCGACCGGCGCGCCGCTGGCGTCGTAGAGCGGAAACTTCACCGACAGAAACGTGTGCGGCGCGCCATCGAGGAACATGACCTCCTCGAACTGCAGCGGCGCGCGGCGCTCCAGCACCGCGCGGTCGTTGGCCAGCAGCGCCTCGGCCATCTCCGCCGGGACCGCGTCGCGCACGGTCGTGCCCAGCGCGGTGGCACCCGGCTTGGCGAGGATCGCGTCGGCCCGCCGGTTGACCAGGATATAGCGGCCGTCCGCGTCTTTGACGTGGATGGCCGCCGGGGCGTTGTCGAGGATGTCCTGCAGACGCTTTTCCGTCGCGCGCTGCTGCGCGGCGGCGGCCTGCCGCTGGCGCGCTTCGCGGCGCAGATCGTCGGTCGCGGCGGCCAGCGCCGCCGTGCGCTCCCCGACCCGCCGTTCGAGATCGGCGTTGAGGCGCGCCAGCTCGTC
Source organism: Binatia bacterium (assembly GCA_050735855.1). Classification (GTDB taxonomy): domain Bacteria; phylum Desulfobacterota; class Binatia; order HRBIN30; family CADEER01; genus JBOHWA01. The sequence continues at coordinate 2,570 of JBOHWA010000962.1, read as the reverse complement.
CTGCATGCGGCGCCGTTCGAGTATCTCCGCGAACCAGCGGACGTGGTTGCGCTTGAGCTCGTAGGCGAGCACCACCGAGGCGCCGAGTGCCGTCACGATGTTGGCCATCGAGCGGCCATACGCGTCGGCGCTGGCGTCGAGGACGACCGCGGCGTTGACGGCGATCGCCGCACCGACCATGGCCGCGGCGGCCACTTGCGCCGCGACGCCCCACGGCATCGTCCCGCCAACCATCAGCGCAAGGGTCACGCCGGTGAGCACCGTCGGCACCACGTCGTTGCCCCAGATGCCGCCCAGCGTGCGCAGGGTGCAGAGCAGGGCGACGCCGAGCAGGAGCAGCGGCACCGGCCGGGATTGGCCGGCCGGTCGCGACAACAGCGCGAAGATGATCGCGACGAGGACCAAACCGATGCCGTTCAGGCCATCGCTCCACAGCCCGACACGGCTGGGCACCAGGTGCGAGATGACGCTGAACAGCACGATGCCCGCCGCCAGGATGCAGAGCCCGAGGCGCGCCCGGCGCGCGATCAGCTGATTCAGTGAGGTCTGCAGGTCCTGTTGCATTGCCAAGAATGGGCCGCTGCCCAGGGGCACAGCATAGCCCAAAGCACCAATCGAGTGGGAAGGGCCAGATCGCGCTAGCGGCGGGCCCGTCCGCGTGGAATACGGTCGGCGCGGGTGGAGTCCGCGACCGTATGGAGGGACTGGTCATCGGCCCGGAGGAGCTCGTCGCGGCGAGCTACGCTCGCGATAGGGACGCGCTGCTGAGCAGCCGCCTGCGGACCGGTGCGCTGTGCTTCCTGGTGGTCGGGACGGCGGTCAGCCTGCTCGAGCTGGTCTATTTTCCGAACCGCCTGCCGGCGCTGCTCGCCGTCTCGGTCCTCTACGTGGTCATCTGCGCCGGCGCCATCGCCGTCGCCGCGCTGCGCCCGCAGCGCATCTTCGCGGTGGCCGTCGTCGGCGTGCTGGTGCTGACGCTGAGCGTGGTCGGCTACCACACCGCGGTGCAGAACCGCGCCGAGATGCTGGCCATCGCGCTGACGCTGTTCCTCACCGGCACGGCGGTGCTGCTGCCCTGGGGGGCGCGCGGCCAGGCGCTCGGCAGCGCCGGGCCGCTGGTCGGCTATGGGCTGGCGCTGGCGGCGGGCGCGCCGGCCGCGTCGCCGATGCCGTACGGGCTCGCCGGGCTCGGGGCCGCGGCGGTGCTGACCACGCTGAGCGCCTATCTGCTCGAGCAGCACCGCTGGACGTCGCACCAACGCGAAGCGCAGCTGCGCCGCGCCGAGCAGTTCAGCGCCGCGCTGCTGGAGGTGGCGCAGGCGCTCAACGCGACGCTCAGCGATCCGCAGGGGCTGGCGACGGCGTTGGTCGAGCAGACGCGCCGGGCGTTGCGCGGCGATTGGGCGATCCTCTACACGCCGCAGGACGACGCCAGCTTCCGCGTCGCCGCCGTGGTCGGCGTGGCGGCGCCGATCGCCGACGAGCTGCGCACGCTGGGGTTCAACCCCGACACCATGGGGCCCTTCTACCGGCAGCTCATCGACCAGCGCGCCATCGAGGTCTCCGACCGCGACCTGCAGCAGCGCATCGCGCCGCAGTTGCTCGAACGCTGGCAGACCGCCTCGTTCTGTTCGCGCGCCATCGAGCGCGAAGGGCAGGTGATCGGCATCCTCGGCTGCTGCTGGCATACGCGCCGCGGCCCACTGGCGCGCGAGGCGCAGTGGCTCGGGGCGATCGCCAGCCAGGCGGCGGCGGCGCTGGAGAACGCCCGCCTGATCGAGGACGCGCGCGCCGCCAACCAGGTCAAGTCGGAGTTCGTCGCCACCATCTCGCACGAGCTGCGCACGCCGCTGAACGTCATCATCGGCTACGTCAGCCTGCTGCGCGAGGGCGCCTTCGAGCCGCCCGAGCAGGTCGAGGCGCTCGAGCGCGTCCACCATCAGTCGCTGCAACTGCTCGAGCTCATCCAGGCGATGCTCAACATCCACCGCATCGAGGCCGGCGAGCTGCCGTTGCACCTCGAGCATTTCGCCGTCGCCACCCTGCTCGACGCGCTGCGCCACAACCTGCCGGCCAGCTGGCTGCGCCCGGGCGTGGCGCTGCGCTGGGATGCCGGCAACGGCATCGCGCCGCTGCACAGCGACCGCGGCAAGATCGAGATGATCCTGCGCAACCTGGTGCACAACGCGCTCAAGTACACCGACGCCGGGGCGGTCAGCGTGCGCGCCGCCGCCGTTGGCGAGGCGGCCGTGCGCTTCACTGTCGCCGACAGCGGCGCCGGCATCAGCCCGGCCGACCTGTCGACCATCTTCGAGATGTTCCGCCAGGGCGCCGACTCGCCGCCGCGCGACGGCGGCGTCGGCCTCGGGCTGTATATCGTCAAACGCCTGACCGAGGCCCTCGGCGGCGCCGTCGAGGTGCGCAGCACCCTCGGGCAGGGCTCGGAGTTCACCGTGACCGTACCGCGCGCGATGCCCTGACCTGGAGGGCGCCGGTCCCTCGGCGCCGGGGGCGGCGCGCGGGGTGCTGGTCGCGAGGCACGGCGCCGGGGGGCGGTGCGCGGGGTACCC
>JBOHWA010000961.1:0-3775 GCA_050735855.1 Binatia bacterium | reverse complement strand
CGTTTCTCCTTGAACGCCGCGATCCCCTCCTTGGCGTCGTCGCTCATGAAGACCGAGGCGGAGAAGCTCATCTCGTTCTCCAGGGCGGCGCGCAGGTCGAGGAACGTGCTCTGTTTCGCCGACTGCTTGCAGGCGCGCACGGCGAGCGGGCCGTTGAGGCAGATCGTCTCGGCCCAGCGGCGCGCCACGGCCATGACCTGATCGCGCGGGGCGATGGCGTTGACCAGGCCGATCTGCAGGGCGCGCTCGGGGGTGATGCGGTCGGCGAGCAGCAGCACCTCCATGGCGTTGCACCACGACAGCTGGCGGGCGCTGTGCACCGTCGAGCCGCCGCCGGGGAAGAGGCCGCGGCGCGGCTCGGCGAGCTGGAACCAGGCGTCGGCGGCCACCACGCGTAGGTCGGTGTTCCACATCATCTCGAGACCGCCGGCGGCGCAGATGCCGTTGATCGCCGCGATGACCGGCTTGTAGAGCGCGAACTCGCTGCCGTCGGGCAGCGTCGCGCCGTCGCGCAGCACGGCGATCAGGCTGTGGCCCATGGTGTACTTCGAGCCCTCGACCTGTTCCTTGGCCTTGCCGGCGGCGAGCTCCTCGACCTGGTCGGTCACCACCGAGATGAACTTCTTCAGGTCGGCGCCGACGCAGTAGACGTCGCCGACGCCGGTGAGGATGGCCACGAACGCCTCGTCGTCGTCGCGGTAGCGCACCCACGCGTCGGCGAGCTGGCCGAAGTGCTCGAGGTCGAGCGAGTTGCGCGCCTCGGGCCGGTCGATCGTGATGGTGACGATGTGGTCGCTCTTCTCGTAGTGAATCGCCATGGCTCTGCTCCCCCCGATACCGTCAGCGGCGGTTGCGCGCGCTGACGGCGCGGTCGATCTCGCGCTTCATCTCGCGCTCCTTGATCGACTCGCGCTTATCGTGTTGCTTCTTGCCGCGCGCCAGGCCGAGCTCGACCTTGGCGCGGCCGTCCTTGAAGTACAGGCGCAGCGGGATGAGCGTCAGCCCGCGCTCCTTCACCTTGCCGGTGAGGCGGGCGATCTCGCTGCGGTGCATCAGCAGCTTGCGCACGCGCGTCGGCTCGTGGCCGAACTTGGAGGCGGCGTTGTAGGGGCTGATGTGGGCCTGCATCAGCCACACCTCGTCGCCGTCGATGCGGGCGTAGCTGTCCTTGATGTTGGCCTTGCCGTCGCGCAGCGATTTCACCTCGCTGCCCATCAGGACGATGCCGGTCTCGAACGTTTCGTCGAACGAATATTCGTGGCGGGCGCTGCGGTTGACCGCGATATCGCGGTCGGCGGACTTGTCGGGCTTCACCGCGCCGAGGCTAGCAAGCGCGCGCCGTCCGCACCATCGAGCGCGACCCCACCGCGGCACAGGTCGCATGCCGTCTGGCCAACTGGACACCCCACCGCGCCACGTGTTACTCGCACGCCGTCAGCCGGAAAGGATCGCCGTGAGCAAGACACGGTACATCGTCGTCGAGGGCCCGATCGGGGTCGGCAAGACGAGTCTCACCCGGCTGCTGGCCGAGGAGTGGCAGGCCCGCGTCGTGCTGGAGCAGGTCGACGACAACCCCTTCCTGCGGCGCTTTTACGACGATCCGGACAAGTACGCCTTCCAGACCCAGATGTTCTTTTTGCTGACCCGCTTCCGCCAGCAGCAGGAGCTTGCACAACAAGAACTTTTTCGGCAAAGCTTGGTCTCAGACTACCTGTTTGCAAAGGACCATCTCTTTGCGCAGATCAACCTCGACTCCGACGAACTGGCGCTCTATCGCCAGCTCTTCAACCTGCTCGGCGCGCGGCTGCCGAAGCCGGACCTCGTGGTCTATCTCCAGGCCCGGCCCGACGTCCTCCTGGCGCGCCTGCGCAAGCGCTCGCGCGATTACGAACGCCACATCACGCCGGAATACGTCCGGCGCGTAGCCGAGGCCTATAAGGACTTTTTCTTTCACTATGAGGAAACGCCCCTGCTCGTAGTCAACTGCTCGGAGATCGACTTCGTCGCCCATTCGGCGGAGACGGCCGATCTCATGCGGGAGATTCGGGAGATGGGGCAAGGCGTGCAGCACTACATACCGCTTGGATCCAGATAGGCACCGGGATTTCCCCGGGCCGCATTGGACCGAGACGGACGGCATCGTCGGGTTCTGATCGTCGGAACGCCCCCGATGCGGGTCGAGCGGGAACTTCAAGACCCGACTCACACAGGCTCGCAACGGACCAGCGCACCGACACCATCGATCCTGCTCCCGAACGCCCTCCGCAGCTCGGTCTCGGAGGGCTTTCTTATGGAGCAGAAAGTGACCGTTCCCGAGATCGTCAAGGCCAAGGCCAGCGGCCGGCCGATCGTCGCCCTGACGGCGTACGATTTCCCGTTTGCGCGCATCGCCGATGAGGCGGGCGTCGACTTCATCCTGGTCGGCGACTCGCTCGGCATGGTGGTGCAGGGATACGAGACCACCCTGCCGGTGACCATGGACGAGATGGTCTACCACAGCCGCATGGTGGCGCGGGCGCGCCGCCGCGCGCTGGTGGTCACCGACCTGCCATTCCTGTCCTACCAGGTCTGTCCGACCGACGCGGTGGCCAACGCCGGTCGGCTCATCAAGGAAGGCGGCGCCGAGGCGGTCAAGCTGGAGGGCGGCGTGGCGGTCGCCGAGACCATCGCGCGCATCGCCTCGGTGGACATTCCGGTGATGGGACATATCGGGCTGACGCCGCAGTCGGTGCACCGCATGGGCGGCCACAAGGTGCAGGGGCGGCGCCGCGGCCAGGCGCCGGGACAGCGCGACCGCCTGATCGAGGACGCCCTGGCGGTCGAGGCGGCCGGCGCGTTCGCCATCGTCCTCGAGGGGATCCCGACCGACCTCGCGGCCGAGGTCACCGCGCAGCTGGCGATCCCGACCATCGGCATCGGCGCCGGGCCGCACTGCGACGGGCAGATCCTGGTCCTGCACGACGTGCTCGGCCTCAGCGAGCGCCCCTCGCCACGCTTCGCCAAGCGCTACGCCGATCTGTGGGGCAGCGCGCGGGAGGCGATCGAGTCGTACTCGCGCGAAGTGCGCGAGCACGCCTTCCCGACCCAGGCGCACAGCTTCCAGTCGCTCGCCACCGTACCGGCCGGCGAGCCGGTGGTGGCCAAGCGCGCGGCCGCCAAGCGGTAGGCACCGATGCAGGAGATCGACACCCCCGCCGCGATGCGGGCGTGGGCCGACGGCGAGCGCGCCGCCGGCCGCCGCATCGCCCTGGTGCCCACCATGGGCTACCTGCACGCCGGCCACCTCAGTCTGGTGGCCGAGGCGCGGCGGCGGGCGGACGTGTGCGTCGCGTCGATCTTCGTCAACCCGCTGCAGTTCGGCGCCAGCGAGGACCTCGGCGCCTACCCGCGCGATCTGCCGCGCGACCGCGCGGCGCTGTCCGAGGCGGGTGTCGCCGTGCTCTACGTGCCGAGCGCGGCGGCGATGGCGCGCGCGAGACACCGGGCGGCCGCGCGCTCGTCGGCGGAGAGGTAGGCGTTGCGCGAGCTCATCGCCAGGCCGTCCGGCTCGCGCACGATCGGCATGCCGACGACGTCGACGCCCATGTCGAGGTCGGCGGCCATGCGGCGGATGACGGCGAGCTGCTGGAAATCCTTCTCGCCGAAGACGGCGACGTGTGGCGTCACCGCGTTGAACAGCTTGGCGACCACGGTGGTGACGCCGCAAAAATGCCCCGGGCGGGCGGCGCCGCACAGGCCGCGGCCGACCTCGGTGACCGCCACCTCGGTCTGGAAT
>JBOHWA010000960.1:0-1723 GCA_050735855.1 Binatia bacterium | reverse complement strand
GTTGGGATCAGCCCGGCGCCGAGGGCCCGGCGCCCTCCACCAGGCTGCCGCGTGCCGGCGAGGGTGACTCACAGCCGTGCTCGCCGCGCACTCCGCGGTTGGGATCAGCACGGCGCCGAGGGACCGGCGCCCTCCACCAGGCTGCCGCGGGCGGGCGAGGGTGACTCACAGCGAGGCTGAGCCGACCCAAACCAACGACCAGGGGGCAAGGTTTCGCGGTGGTATCTCGGCGTGGAACGGATAGATCTTAGGGGGCGGACATCGAGGACATGAGCACGGCGAGGAGACATCGCGCCACCCCCGACGCGGTGGCGCGCAGCGAGGCGCGCTTTCGCGCCCTCATCCAGTACTCGTCCGACGTCCTCACGCTGCTCGACCCCGGCGGCACCGTGCTCTACAACGCGCCGGCCGTGCAGGTCGTACTCGGTTGGGATCCGGAGGAGCTGATCGGCCAGAAGGCCTTCGACTACATCCACCCCGACGACCTGGCGCACGTCGGGGCGCAGTTCGCCGAGGCGCTGCAACAGCCGGGCGTCGCCGTGCCGGTCACGTTCCGCTTCCGCCACCGCGACGGGCGCTGGATCTATCTGGAAGCCATCGGCAGCAACCGGCTCGACGACCCAAACGTGCGCGGCGTGGTGGTCAACAGCCGCGACATCACCGAGCGCATGCGCGTCGAGGAGCACCTGCGCAAGACCCAACAACTGCATCAGCTGCTGATCGAGCAGGTGCCGGTCGGCATCCTGTTCACCGACCCGGCCGGGCGCATCACCAGCGCCAACCCCGCTGCGCTCGCCATCTTCGGCTCGCCGAGCGAAGACGCGACCAAACAGTTCAACGTCCTGACCATGGAGCAACTGCAGCGCACCGGCGTCAGCGCCGCCTATCAGCGCGTCCTGCAGGAGCACACGACCGAGCGCGTCGAGATGTCCTACCTGTCCTTCTGGGGCCGGCGCGCCGACCTGCGCCTGGTGATCGCGCCGCTGTACGACCACCCGGGCCGTCTGCTCGGCACGGTCAGCATCGTCGAGGATCTCACCGACCGCACGCGCGCCGACCGCGAGAAGGCGGCGCTGCTCGACATCGCGCGCGACATCAGCGGCACGCTCGACCAGCGCGCCATCCTCGACCGCGTGCACGAACGGGCCGCGGCGCTGCTGCCGTGCGACGTCGTCGCCACCTGGCTCTACGACCCGGCGCGCGGCCTGCGCGCCGTCGCCCAACGCGGCCTGCCCGAGGCGATCGCCGCCGAGGCAGCGGACGCGGCCCTCGAGCGCGGCCACCCGCTGGTCGAGGCGCTGGCCGGCGGCCAGACCGTGGTGATCAACGACGTCGGGGCGCAGGACTGGCTGCCCGCCGAGGCCCTGCAGCGGCTCGGCATCCAGGCCGCCGTGCTGGCGCCGCTGATCGTCCGCGGCCTGCCCACCGGGGCCATCGCCGCCTTCCGCCGTGGCGAGGCCGTCGCCTTCACCGGTCACGAAGTGCAGCTCTTCGAGGGCATCGCCCGCCAAGTGGCGCTGATGCTCGGGGCCGCCGCGCTGCACCGCGCCGAGCAGGAGGAGGCCGCCATCTCGACGGCGCTGGCGCGGGTCGGGCGCGAGCTGATCTCCGCCGTCAGCAGCAGCCCGGCGCTGCTGGCGCAGCTGTGTGCCGTCACCGCGCGCGTGCTGGCGTGCGACCGCGCGCATACCATGCTGTTCGAGCCGCGCGACCGGGTCTGGTG
>JBOHWA010000959.1:0-1528 GCA_050735855.1 Binatia bacterium | reverse complement strand
ATGTGTTCGATACCCACGTCAACCTACGGTGTGTATTCAAGTGATACTTTCTGCGGACGTCATCCCCTGGAGGGCGCCGGGCCATCGGCGCCGGGGGTGGGGGGCGGCGACCGATCGCGGCAACGCGGCGCATGGCGTGGTCGTACACGGTGTCGGGGTGCTGGTCGCGCGCCCGGCGCCGACGGCCCGGCGCCCTCCAGGTCTCGCGCCCTCGGCGCACTTTCGCGGTTGGGGCGGGTGTGGTTTGTAGGCGGGCATGGCGCAGATGACGCGAGCGATCGTGCAGACCGGGCCGCGGCAGTTGGAGCTGCGCGAGCTGCCGATCCCGGAGATCGACGAGGACAGCGCGCTGTTGCGCGTCGAGGCCTGCGGCATCTGTGGCAGCGACGCGGAGCAGTACACCGGGGTGATCCCGATGCGCTACCCGCTGGTGCCCGGGCACGAGCCGCTCGGGGTGATTGCGCGCATCGGCGACCGGGCGGCGAAGCGGTGGAAGGTCGACGTCGGCGATCGCGTCGCGGTCGAGGCGTTGATCCGCTGCGGCTACTGCCGCGACTGTCTCGAGGGGCGCTACCAGATGTGCCGCGGCCGCGGCGGCCTGTTCGGCCACGGCTACGTGCCGCTCGGGCGCCCGCCGGGGGTGTGGGGGGCGTACGCCGACTACATGTACCTCGATCCACATTCGACCGTGCACAAGGTGCGGGCCGACATTCCGGCCAGCCTGGCCGTGATGTTCAATCCCCTCGGCGCCGGCTTTCGCTGGGCGGTGGATCTGCCGGCGTTGCGAACGGGCGAGACGGTGCTGGTGCTCGGCCCTGGGCAGCGCGGGCTGGCCAGCGTCGTCGCGGCGCGCGCCGCTGGGGCGGGGACGATCATCGTCACCGGCCTGACCCGCGACGCCGCCAAGCTAGCGGTGGCGCGGCAACTCGGCGCCGATCACGTCATCGACATCGAGCAGGAGGACGCGCGGGCGCAGGTCGCGGCGATCACCGACGGGCGCGGTGCCGACGTCGTCGTCGAGGTGTCGGCCAACGCGGCGGAGCCGGTCGCCGAGGCGCTGCGCTACGTCGCCGTCGGCGGGCGCATCATCCTTGCCGGAGTGAAGGGCTTCAAGGCGGTGCCCGATTTCGTCAGCGATCTGGTGGTGATCAAGGAGATCACCATCCGCGGCGCCTTCGGTGTCACCTGGGCGTCGTACGACGCCGCCATCCGTCTGATCGAATCGGGCCGGGTGCCGTTGGCGCTCATGCACACGCACGACTTCCCGCTGGTCGACGCCGAGCGCGCCATCCAGATGCTGGCCGGCGAGATTGCGGGCGAATCGAGCATCCATTCCTGCCTGCTGCCGGCCGCATAGCGAGACGCATCGACCACGGGGCAATCCGCGCATGAGCATCGTCGTCGTCGCCGAGATCGGGATCAATCACAACGGCAGCCTGGATACGGCCAGGCAGTTGATCGACGTGGCGAAGCACTGCGGTGCCGATGCGGTGAAGTTCCAGAAGCGCACGATCGAGCACGTGTACAG
>JBOHWA010000958.1:0-4548 GCA_050735855.1 Binatia bacterium | reverse complement strand
GCGCCGTGCTGGCGCGCCCGCTCGGCCACCGAGGCGCCGCCGCTGCCGGCGTGCAGCGCGGCGAACGGCCGGCCGACGAGATGCTGCGGCTCGTAGCCGAGATAGTGGCGCACCGCTCGGTTGGTCTCGAGGATGGCACCGCTGTGCGCGTCGACGACGATCAACCCGTCCGGCGCATCGCGAAACACCGCGGCGAACAGCTCGGCGGCATCGTCGAGCGCGCCACGCGCCACCCGGTGCGGGCCCAACTGCATCGTGTCCTGTCGCTTGGCGTGTTCTGTCGTCTGCATACACCGGTCCGCCGAGAGGCGGACGGCAGAGCAAGTCCTATGCCCTGCGGGCGGAGCGGGCGCCGCGGCTGTGCACGCGCCGCCAGTGTCGGCGACATGGCGCTCGCTGTACGAAACCGTCACCGGCGAAGCGCACGGCGCGCGCGCCCCGGGCGGCGGTGCTCGCCGGGCGCACAGGCGCGCATCAGTCGCAAGCGCAGATCGTCGTCGACTCCACTTTTTCCGCAGCAAACGGTCGCGTGCACGCATCTCAACTTTCGCAATGTCGCTGTCGCGCCGCAAAGTTCTACGATCGAATATATGTTGCGGCATAGCATCGGGCGCTGTGCGCACGCTGCCTGCCGACGCAACGGGCAGCGCCGTGCACAGCGGCGCGCCAAGCCTGTTCAACTTTCGGGCACGCGGCGCAGCGGGTCCGGCGCGTATCAGTCAAATGTCCAGCCACGTGGCGCTTCATCTGACCTGGTATGGGAGTGGCATTACATTCGATCCATGTACGCTGCTTGGCGCGGTGCAATTCACTCCGGTGATTGCCGGAAGTTGACAAGCACATGGCGTCGCGCACGGCGAAGTAACTAGCTGGACGCTCCGCGGGGGCGGAGCGGGTGGAGAGACGAGCGCGTGGTGCGCTCGGTAGTGAGTGTTGGCGACGACGCGGCGGCTCGGGCTGCCTCGCGTTACCAAACGGCTGGGATGCGGAATCCGGCTCGTCGGGCGGAGCTTTCACGGTCCGCCGCAGCAATGCGTCGATGTGTCGCACGTTCCATCGATGCCCCGCCGCCTGCCTGTCTCTGTCAATTCCTTTCCTGATGGTTTGCTTGTGGATCGCATGAACGCCGCGGCCTGGTACGTGGTCGAGACGCAGCGGCATCGCGAAGCGGTGGCGCGCGCGGTGCTCGCCGAGCGCGGCATCGTCAGCTACCTGCCGTTCGTCGAGCAGTGGCCGCGGCCGGCGGTCGGCGCGGCGGTGGCGCCGATGTTCCCCGGCTATCTGTTTGTCCACGCGTCGCTCGACGAGCAGGCGCACCGGGTCATGCGCACCAACGGTATCAAGGCGTTCGTGTCCTTCGGCGCGGCGCCGGTGCCGCTGGCGGACGACGCGATCCGCTATCTGCGCAGCCGCGAGGACGCCGATGGCGTCATCCGCTGGCCGCAGGCGGACGGCGGCGCCGCCGAAGTGCGCATCGTGCAGGGTCCGTTCCGCGGCCTGACCGCGGTCATCACCGAGCGGCTGCCGGCGCGCGAGCGGGTGCGGGTGCTGATGGAGATTCTACAGCGGCAGACCGCGGTCGAGCTGCCGGAACGGTGGGTGAGGCGCGTATGAGCCGACGGACGAGTCGATGGGTGATCGCCATTGCAGCCTGGGCGGCCGTCGTGGCGGCGGGCTGCGGCAATGCCAAGCCGCCGTCGCCACCGCCGCCGGAGGCGCAGGGCCCGTACGTGCTGGAGCCGGGCGATACCCTGGCGCTGCGCTTCAATCGCAATCCGGAGCTCAACGAAGAGGCGGTGATCATCCGGCCGGACGGCATGATCTCGGTGCAGTTGATCGAGGAGGTGCAGGCGGCCGGCAAGACGCCGGCGGCGCTCGGCGCCGAGCTGCAGCAGCGCTACGCGGCGGAGCTGGCGCATCCCGAGGTCAAGGTGATCGTCAAGACCTTCACCACGCACCGGGTGTCGATCGCCGGCGAAGTGGGCGACCCCGGCATCCAGCCGCTGATGCACGGCCTGACGCTGTCGCAGGCGATCCACCACGCCGGCGGCTTTCTGAAGACGGCCAACCGCGATCAGGTGGTGGTCCTGCGGCGCCACGCCGACGGCACGGTCACCGGCCATATCGTCGATCTCAAGCCGGTGGAGGCCGGCGAGCGCCCGCAGGATGACATCGCCCTGCGGCCGCTCGACCAGGTGTACGTGCCGCGCTCGGAGATCGCCGATGTCAACGTCGTGATCGAACAGTACATCCGCAACAACCTCCCGGTGAGCAGCCTCGGTGTGGGCATCACCCCGTTCTGAGGAGAGGGCCCATGCGCGACACCGAACTGACCTGGGGTGACCTGCTGGCGATCCTGCAGCGGCGGCGCCAGCTGATCTGGACCATCTGCGGCGCCGGCGCCGCGCTCATGGTGCTCGCCAGCTTCGTGCTCGGGCCGACCTACCGCGCCAGCGCGACCCTGATGGTGACCGCCACGCGCACCCGCGCCATCTCGCCCGACGCTGAGGCGATGCCGCTGATCGATCGCGTCACCGAAGAGGACCTCAACTCGCAGGCCGAGCTGCTGCGCAGCGAGACGCTCATCCGGCGGGTGCTCGAGCCGCAGGCGGCGGCGGGGCTGATGCCGCAGCCGGGCGTCGCCGGCCGGCTGCTCGGCCTGCCGCGCGAGGCGGGGCGCTGGCTCTATCGCACGGCGCACGGCGTCGCGCCGCGCAGTCCGCTCGACGAGTGGACCGACGACGTGGCCGACCACCTCAGCGTCAGCCTGGTGAAGAAGACCAACCTGATCGAGGTGCGCTATCGCCAGCGCGATGTCGACCCCGAATGGGCGGCGTGGTTCGTCAACAGCCTGGTCGACGCGGGCCTGCGGCAACGGTCCCTGGCGGGGCAGCAGCAGGAGGCGAGCGTCTTCTTCGAAGACCAGCGCGTCGTGCTCGGTGACCGGCTGCGCACGGTGGAGCATGCCAAGCGCGCCTTCTTCGCCCGCGAGGGGCTGGACTCGATTCCGGAGCAGCGCGCGCTGCTGCGCAACCGGCTGTCCGAGCTCGGTATGGTGCTGCAGGACGTCGACACCGAGCTCGCCGCCGCCGTCGCGCGGGTGGCCGGCTTGCAGCGCGAGATGGGCGGGCACTCGGTGACGCAGTCGACCGAGGTGCGGCGGGCGCAGAACCAGGCGGTCGCCTTCCTCAAGCCGCGCATCCTCGACAAGGAGATGGAGCGCCACGCGCTGCTGTCGAAGTACGCCCCGACCAACAGCCGGGTGACCGACGTCGAACGCGAGCTGGCCGAGGCGCGCCGCCTGTTGAACGCCGAGCAGGCGACCGTCGCCGAGACCACCACCGCGCTCAACCCGACCTACCAGGCGTTGGAACAGAGCCTGGCGCAGGCGCGCGTCGAACAGGCCGCGCTGACCGGGCGCGCCGCGGCGCTGCACGCCCGGCTGGACGAGACGCGCGCCACCATCGCCCACCTCGACGACGTCGCCGCCGAGCACCACCGCCTGGAGCAGGACGTCGCCGCCGCCAACGAAGCGTTCACGACCTACACCAGGAAGCAGGAGCAGGCGCGGCTGGGCAGCGCCCTCGACGCTTCGCGCATGGTCAACGTCGCGGTGATCGAGCCCGCCGAGGTGCCGCCCAGCCCGGAGCGCGCCCACGGCCTGCTGCTGTTCATCCTCGGCATGATGTTCTGGCTCGCCGTCGGCGTCGGCGGCGCCTGCGTCGCCGACCTGCTCGACCCCTCGGTGCGCAGCGCGCGCGACGCCGAGCTGATCAGCGGCCTGCCGGTCCTGGCCGAGATTCCGTCCTGACCGTGCCCTCCATGTACAGCGAGCACTTCCACCTGCACCGCGAGCCCTTCTCGCTCTCGCCCGATCCGGCCTTTCTCTACGCCAGCCCGGATCACGCCGAGGCGTTGGCCGCGCTGCGCATCGCGCTGCAGAGCCGGCGCGGCCTGACGACGCTGACCGGCGAGGTCGGCACCGGCAAGACGACGCTGCTCTACACGCTGCTCAGTGACCTCGGCCCGACCGTCCACACGGCCTATCTCGCCAACACCCGCCTGAGCTTCGATGCGCTGCTGCAGCAGGCGCTGGCCGACTTCGGCGTCGCCGTCCCCGGCGGCGATCGGCTGCAGGCGCTCGACGCCCTGCACGGCTTCCTGCGCCGCTGCGAGGCGGCCGGCGAGATCGCGGCGCTGGTGATCGACGAGGCGCAGAACCTGGATGCCGACACCTTCGAACAGCTGCGCCTCTTGACCAACTTCGAAACCTACTCGGCCAAGCTGCTGCAGATCGTTCTGGTCGGCCAGCCCGAGCTGGCCGAGACGCTGCGCCGGCCGGCGCTGCGCCAGGTGGACGAGCGCGTCGCCTTTCGCTGCCACATCCGCCCGCTCTCGCGGCGCCAGTGCCGCCGCTATCTGGCGCACCGTCTGGCCCGCGCCGGCGGCTCGCTGGCGCTCTTCACCCCCGCCGCGCTGGCGCTGCTGATCGGCGCGGCGCGCGGCCTGCCGCGGCGCCTGAACGTGCTGGCGCACACCGCGTTGCTG
>JBOHWA010000957.1:0-15551 GCA_050735855.1 Binatia bacterium | reverse complement strand
CCCAACCGCCGTGCGCGTGGCGAGCACGGCGCCGAGGGACCGGCGCCCTCCACCAGGCCGGGATGTCGCTGGCATCGAGGCACGCCCGCGGTGGCGCAGGACGGTGCCGAGAAGGCGGCACACGAGGGTGTGCGCCGGGTTCAAGCCGAGCAGTCACACCAACAGATCGCGCGCCTGCAGCGCCGCCACCACCGCCGCGACGAACGGCGCCGCCGCGCCGGGCTCGAACGCCGGCGCGCGCGCCCAATCGTACCGCCACACCGGCGTGCAGCGGAGCTCCGCCGGCTCCGTATCGTAGCGCGGGAAGCAGTGCGCGTGCAGCGCCGGCTCGAGGTTGCCGAGGATCTCGTAGTTGATGCGCCGGGCGTTGGTCACCGCCAGCAGCGCGTCGCCCAGCCCCACCATGTCGAGCAGAAAGCGCGACCGCTCCGCACCGCCCAGCGCGTTCAGGTCCGCCACCACCGGATCGGGCAGCAGCAGCGAATAGCCGTGCACCACCTGCGGATCGCCGACCACCGCCCACCCCGAGCGCAGCCGCCCGATCACCAGCGGGTTTTTCCCCGCCGCGGCCTCCGCCACGCGCCGATGAATGAGAGTCTCCGCCCCCGTGCCCATGCGCACCTCCAACTGCCGGCTGCGCCGCCCGGCCCGGCTCAGTTAGCAACCCCGGCCGTCGCCGTGAAGCCGCGCCGTGCGCCGCGCACACGACGAGGCAGCCATCTGCCCCAGACAGCCACAATTCGGGAGCTGCGCTGCGTACTGACCATCTTCCCCACGCCGTCGCGCGCCCGCAAGGCGCCGCCGCCGAGGTGCTGGTCAGCGGCAGCCCGCAGCCAGGCCCGCCGCGTTCCAGCCTGGCCAGCGGTGACGAACCCGACCGCGCAGCATACGAACGTCTGCAGTGGTGTCGCACTCCCAGCAGCGCCGCTGCCGCGCGCCGCTCGACTGGACGCGCCAACCTCCACCGTCCCGCTCAGTCCTTCTCCAACAGCTGGAGGGGGGGCCGGTTGGTCGGCGAGGGGTGCATCGGCAACCGTGCGCCCGTTCGCCTCGGCATCACCCGCGCCGCCGCCGCGCTACGCCGCGCTCCCCGCTGCCCGGCGTCCTCGCCCACTGCGAGCGCGCGCCGGCGCCGCCCGTTCCGCGACGGTCGCAGACTCCACCGGCGGCGGCTGCTCTTCGCACACCGCCTGCAGCCGGCTGATGAACTCCAGGTCGACCGAGACGTGCTGCAACTGGCGCGTCAGGATCAACGAGCGCGTCGGCGACGATGGCGCCCGCTCCCGCCCGATCGGCCCCGCCAGCGAGCGCTCGATCACCTTGCCCAGCACCAGCAGCTCCTCGCGCCACTGCTCCAGCCCGCGCCGCGCCGCCGCCGCATCGCTGACCTCGAGCAGCGCCGCCCGCGCCGACAGCTCGTCATGATGCGGCGCCGCCGCGCCACCGTGCGGGCGCGCCAGCCACGCCTCGATCACCTCAGCTCCCTGGCTGGTGATCTCGTACAGCGAACGCCGCGTGTCGCCGCCCAGCGGCGTTGGCACCATGCGCACCAACCCGTTCTCCACGAGTTGCTGTAGCGCGCGATAGAAGTTGCCGCTGCTGACCGACAGCCCCGATCGATTGCGGTACTCCTTCATGATCGCATACCCATGCTGCGACCCGCGATTGCGCAGCAGACCAAGCACGATGTACCGGAACATGGTGGCCCTCCCCCCGCTCGCTCAGGCGCCCGCCGGCGAGCAGACCTGTTCGGTTGACGTTGGCCGCATCGACCAGGCTAGCCGTTGCGACAGACACGGGAACCTTGACTCCATATAGACTGTGCAGTTCACAGCCGGCGCTATACGAAGAAGCCGGCCGGACCGTCAATCGGCTTCTTCTGCGTCGGCGAATTACTCTTCGCAACTGGAATAGTCGTACTCCAACTACCTCGCACAACTATTTTCCTTCGATCAGGCATGTCCCAGTTGACGTCGCCGCGTGGGGCACGGCGCCGACTGCGCCGGCGACCGCGCCTGGTCGGGTCGCCTGTCGCTGAAGGGCGGTTGACGCCTGCGCTCCGATCACGCCAGTGTACGCCCCATGCTCAGGCTGTTGCGCATCGTCAGTTGGCGCACCTATGCCGGCACCCCTGGTCGGCTCGCCTTGATGGTCGGCGGCATCGCCGCCGGCGTCGCGCTGATAGCCGCGCTCGGGATCATCAATGCCAGCGTCCTGTCGAACTTCCACACCATGCTCGAACGCACGGCAGGAAAGGCGGCGCTGCAGATCGAGCTCGGCACCGGCGAGATCGGCTTCGGCGAGGATGCGGTGGCGATCGCCGCGGCCGACGCGTCCGTGCAGCACGCCTTCGGTATGGTGCGCGGAACGCTACACGCCGCGGATGGCTCGGGTGAAGTGCTGCATCTGTTTGGTGTCGATCTCGTCTCCGATGCGATGGGATCTTACGACGTGCGTATCAAGGACGGCGGGAGCGATGCGCTCGAGCTGCTCAACGAGCCAAGGGCAATCCTTCTTGGTCAGGAATACGCCCAACGCGCCGGTCTCGCCGTCGGTTCCGCTATCCGCCTCGCGACTCCGAGCGGAATCGCCGACCTGCAGGTTCGAGGGTTGCTCGAGGCGACGGGCCTGGCCACCGTCTTCGGCGGCAACCTGGCGGTCATGGACCTGCCCGCGGCGCAGGCACTGCTCGGCAAGACCGGTCGGGTGGATCAAGTGGACCTCATCCTTGATCCGGCGGCTACCGTGTCCGATGTGCAGGCGAGGCTCTCCGCAGCGCTCCCAGCCTCCCTTGCGGTCAGCCGCCCCGCATGGCGCGGGGAGCGGTTTGAGCGCGCGGTCGCAGCGTTTCAGGCGATGCTCGATGGGCTCAGCCTGCTGTGCTTACTGGCCGGGGTATTCATCGTCTACAATACGACCACAACTGCGATCGCACAGCGGGCCCGTGACCTTGCAATCATCCTCACCCTGGGCGCTGGGCGGCGCCTCATATTTTCATTGGTGGTAACTGAGGCAGCGGTCATCGGCATCGTGGCGTCCCTGCTTGGCATCGCACTTGGTCTTGTCCTCGCCCATCTCTTGACCAGTCTGGTCTCCCAATCGATGGGGGTTATCTACCAGATGCGCTTCCCGGTTGATTCGATCGGCTTGAGCCAGCGAGAGGCGTTCTGGTGTTTGGCAATGGGGACGGGCAGTGCGGTCGCCGCCTCTCTTGCCCCAGCGTGGAAGGCAAGCCGTATCGATCCGATCGAACTAATAAGACCTGACTACCGCGACCGAATGACGGTCGAATCACCGAATCGACTGCTGCTGGGTATCTGGTGTCTACTGGTAGCTGCCGCAGTCGGCGCTGCCTATTTCCAGTACTTTCAGCGTTCGATTTTGTGGAGCAATGTCGCTGCTACACTTTGGTGGTTATCGGGAATCACATTGGCGATTCCAGCTATGAGTTGGATCGCGACCGGGTTAGATCGCCTCTTGCCCAGGATCCTGGGGGTCGAGGGCAAGGTCGCAACCGCCGGGCTACGACGGGCACCCGGCCGCACGGGGGTGACGACGGCGGTTATTGCACTCAGTCTCACCCTCGCGATAACCGTCTCATCCGTCGCGCGCAGCTTTCGAGAATCCGAGCGCAACTGGTTCATTCTCACTGGTGACCTGGTTGTGTCCGCCGTCGGTACGGAGGGTGGATGGTTGGAGTCGCCGCTGCAAGCTGATGTTCTCGATCTCCTGCGCGGTGTCCCTGGGGTCAGCAGGGCGGAGACGTATCGTGTCGTTCAAGGCCAGGAGTTTCGTTCCGCCCGGATAGCCCTCGTCGCGGTGAGTGCAGGATTCGTCGATAGCGTGCAGTTTAGGGGCGCACTCGTGTCCGGCAACGCTGACACTGTTGTCGAGGCGATCGCGAAGGACACCGCTGTGGTGGTATCAGACAACCTAGCTGACCGGTTCGGCCTGGCCACTGGGAGTGATATTGTATTGGCGACAGCCTCTGGGAACGTTCCGATGCGAGTGTCAGGAATTGTCACCGCGGACTTCAGTGGCGATCAGGGTTCGGTGATAATGCATCGCAATCGCCTGGAGGCTTTCTGGGGCGACACCCAGGTGAGTCATTTCAATCTCTTTGTTGAGCCCAGTAGTGAGCTGGAGACGGTTCGGGCCGATGTGGTACGGGCGTTGCGCGATCGATACGTTGCAAAGGTATTAACTATTCCACAAACCCTTGCATACCACCAAGAGATGGTCGATCGAGCATTCGCTTTCACCTACGCCATCCAGCTGTTGGTGATCATTGTGACATTAGCAGGAATCACGGATTTGCTCACAACGCAGGTGATCGAGCGGCGTCGAGAGATGGGAATTCTTCGTGTCCTGGGTGCCAGCGAGCAAAGTGTCGCTCGTGCAATCTGGATTGAAGCGCTCGTGGTGGGCCTTTCGGGGGCCATTCTCGGCGCAGTGATCAGTGTTGGAACATCAATCCTGTGGGTGTGGATAAATTTCCGCGTCCTTATTGGTTACATACTAGAGCATAACTTTGCGTTCTTGACGGCGGCGTGGTGCTTCGCGCTAACAGGCGCCGTCGCATTTCTTGCGGGACGCCTTGCAGGGGCCAGTGCACTCCGCGAGCCGGTGCTTGAGGCACTCAGGCACGAATAGGGCAGGCAAGATGCGCTGCCTTGTCGGACGGATGCCTCTCTAGTTGGAGAGACTCCCTCACCTGGCTGGGGCGCCGTGGTCTTCGAAGTGTGCGTTACGGCAGCTCGTTTCAAAGAGCCCGGATTCGCGGAGCCGCACGTCCTTGCAGCCGCAGGTGTTGAAGTGAATTCCCAGAGATCGAGCGGTTTCAGCGAAGCGCGAGTACGCGGCCAATTTGTAGGTGAGCGGAACCCCGAACGCCACGCCCCCCTCCATTGGCGTCCGCTCAGTGAGAACCTTACTCGCTGCAGCGAGGAGCGGCTCTCGCTGCAGCCGACGCCGATGCCGCCCCCAGCTAAATACATAGGTGGCGGTCAGGGCGGTTGCGCCGCGTGTTGCCGCCTCGGCAACCAGTGGGTTCAGAATTGCGGGATCATCATCAAGGTCAGGAAACAATGGGTCCATTCGCAAGCTCACTGGGATCCCGCGCTGCGCCAACTGATCGATGTTGGCCAAGCGTTCCCGCGCCGGAGGGCAACCGGGTTCGAGCAAGTTGTTGCGTAGGTCGTTGGTGGCTGACAGGCCGATTCCTACTCCCTCGACCTGGTGACGGTACTCCGCCAAGAGGTCGAGAGTATCCAGGGGGACTCTTCCCTTGGTGACGATCGCGACGATCGTCCCGCGGGGAAGCCATGTCGCGAGGAGGCGGTGTGTCTGGCGTGCGGCCTGCGGAGCAAATGCGTCGCTGGCTGGGCTCAGGAAAACGCGCTTCGGTGGCTGAATTCTAGCGAGGGGCGCAAGGTCGAGAGCGGTGGGGGTGGAGACGCCGGCGCTGCGCGCCCCGCGCTCTGAGAACGGACAATAGATGCAGCCCAACGTGCAACCGGCGGTGAGATCCACCACGTAGCGCGCACAGAAGCGAGGTTCCAGCTCGACATGGACGGGGGGCGCGATGTGTGGCGACGCATTGACAACTGGCATCACCGGGCTTCCTTTACCGGGTGCGCACAACCAATGAGAGAAGACACGGTCTAGCCTGCGACGCCAGCAACGGTTCCTGTGCCAGTCGGATCGGCCGCCAAGTTGATGCACTGTTCCAAGGCGCCGTCGACGAGTCTGAGAACGCGTCTGGCAGATGCCGCGAACACGGGGTCGTGGGTTACTAGCAACACCGTCACCCGAGTCCGCTCGTTAAGATCCTGAATCAGATCCATCACGACCCGACCCCCGGCACGGTCGAGATTTCCAGTCGGCTCGTCAGCCAGCACGATCGCGGGGTGAATCACCAGCGCTCGTGCGATAGCGACCCGCTGCTGTTCACCCCCCGAGAGGTGTGTCGGACGATGGGCGGCCCGGTGCGCAATACCCACGAGCTCCATGGCTTCCCGTGTGCGCAAGATCACATCGGCGTCCGGAACTCCATCAAGGACTAGAGGCATGCCGACATTCTCTGCGACCGTCAGAAACGGGAGCAGGTTGAAGGCTTGCATCACATAGCCAACCCGTCTTCGACGGAGCGCAGAGATCTCGACACCACTCATGGTCGCTACGTCAGCTCCATCAACGAGAATCGCCCCACTCGTCGGAGCGGTCAGGCCGGCAATCAAGTGCAAGATCGTACTCTTGCCAGATCCGCTTGGGCCCATGATCGCCCAAAAGGCCCCTTGAGGGCAGGTGAACGACAGATCGTTGACAGCGCATACACGCGTCTCTCCCGATCCGAAGACCTTGGTAACAGAACGAAACTCTATCATGCGGGCGAGCCGAAGCGTTCGATGAGCTTGTGGCAGACGTGATCCAACCAGGCCAGTTCCGCCCGCACCGTCAACTCAGCTCCGTCGATCAAGAGGCTAGTGACAAAGCTGTCGCTAGCCGCCCGCGCCAGCTTCCTGCGTTGAATCCCCAACAGGTGTAGCTGCTGCATATAGGTATCTCGCTGAGTACTTATCAACTTCGCCAACTCGGGAACGCGGGTTGGGCTTCCAAACAAGAGCTTCACGGCCAGTTCCTGACGGAGAGGCCGAGGGACATCGGTCGGCGGTTGCAAGATGAATTCGTCGAGACTTCGTTGTCCCTTTCGCGTAATTCGATGAACCTTCCGGTTGGATCCAGGCTGTCCCCGCACGGCCTCAACCAAGCCGTCAAACGAGAGACGATCAAGAACGCGGTACACTTCACCGAGATTGATCTGCCAAAAGTGTCCCAAGACTCGGTCGCACTGGCGCTTGAGCGCATAGCCGTGCGTGCCGCGAGGACTCTGCGCGACCATTCCAAGAACCGCGAAACGCACGCTTTGCGGCAATTGCCGCATCCAAGTCTCCCCCTGCTCGAGGTGTGGCTCGAAGCTCGCACCACTAGCCGGTCGAGTCAAGAAATATGCGAACCGCATACTCCGTTTCGGAATAGCGGAATAGCGGAAGCGAGGGATTGGGCAGCCAGGGGTGCCTTTCCGAACGACGTCATTGGCCGTAAGGCGCTTCGGGCGAAGTGTGGATTCACTCGAGCAGCGCGGGATTGATCGGTGACGACAATCCATACCACTCCAGCCCGGCTGTATGCTACGGATATAGTATCGTAGCGATTGCTGCGCCGGGTTTTCTTCGTCAGGCTTGTGGCTCACCGAGGAGAGTTCACATGCGTGAGTCTTTGCAGGCGACACCGCCTTCCCCATGCGCGACAGCTCCACCCCCGAGATTGGCAAGCGAGCCGCGGATGTGTGGGCGGGAAACGATCGATCTCACGATTGGGTGCAGCTTCGGCTGCATCTACTGCCCCTTCGCCGAACGCGCCGCGCGCCGGCACGGTGTGACGCATAGTACGAACGCTGACACGTCCTTCATCGCGACCGTGTCCGTGCCTTCGTCCGTCTACCTCAGCGCCGCTTCTGATGCCTTCGCGCCCCAGGCGGTTACGCAGACGCATGCGTTGCTGTCGCGCTGGCTGCCGCGAGGGACCATCGTGGGAATCGTGACGAAAGGGGTGATTCCTGACCACACGATGGACCTCCTGGCAGACTATCGTCACCAGGTCGAAGGTGTGTCGGTGGGCGTGTCGAGCCTCGACGACGTCCGAAATCGGGTCGTGGAGCCCGGCTGTCCGCCGGCGCGCGCGCGCTTGGCCTCGCTCGCGCGCCTGAGCGAGCGACGCCTGCCGGTCGTGTTGCGGATGGATCCGATCTTCCCTGGCTTGGATGACGGCATCGATGCGATTGCTGAACTGGTCGGAGCGGCGGAACGCAGCGGAGCGGGGGGCGTGGTGGCCGGATACGTATTCGCTTGGGGGCGGTATCTGCGGCGGCTGCGGCGGGTCCCGCTCCTGGCGGAGTCGTGCCGGCAGTTGACTGAGCGGACGCCGATGGCGGGCGGGATGGGGTGGAGTGTGCCGTTGCAGCGCAAGATACAATTGTATACGCGCGTGGCGGAGTTGGCGCGGCAGTGTGGACTCTATTTCCAGACATGTGGCTGCAAGGACCTTCGCTTGCGAGAGGCGACCGATCTGTTCGCCACGCGCTGCATGGAGAATCCATTCTTTGTGCAGCCGCTGCCGATGCTCGGTTGAACGCTTGGCGCGCGAGATGCCCAACTGCTAGTCGCTGAGTAGGCCGTCGAAGGAGAGGCACGGATGGCGGCTGGGTCGGTGAGAATCGGGCGTCTGCTGCGCACGATGAGCTGGCCGAGCTATCGGGCGGCGCCGGGGCGGCTCGCTCTGATCATTGGTGGCATCGCAGCAGGAGTAGCCTTGCTTGCGGCGATCGGCCTGGTGAACGCGAGTGTGCTGGCGAATTTCCGCACGATGGTTGAGCGGACGGCCGGCCGGGCGGCCCTCCAGGTGGTGCTCGGTACGGGCGAGATTGGCTTCGACGACGCGGCCCTCGGCGTGGTCGGCGCCGATCCCGATGTGCGGCACGCCTTCGGGATGGTGCGCGGCAGTCTGCATGCGGCCGACGGGTCTGGGGAAGTGCTGCAGCTGTTTGGGGTGGACCTGGTCTCCGACGCGATCGATGCATACGACGTGCGCGTCGTCGATGGCGGCGACGCGCTCGAGTTGCTCAACGATCCCGAGTCGGTGCTGCTGGCCGCGGCGTACGCGACGCGCCGCGGTATTGCCGTCGATGCGCGCCCGATCTTTGCCACGCCGAGCGGCGTGCGCGCGCTGCGCGTGCGCGGTGTCCTGACCGAGACAGGCCTGGCGACGGTGTTTGGCGGCAGCCTGGCGGTGATGGATCTGCCGGCCGCGCAGCAGCTGCTGGGCAAGGTGGGGCGGGTCGACCAGATTGATGTGATCCTCGTGCCCGGCGCCGATGTCGAAGGGGTGCGGCGGCGCCTTGCGGCGGCGTTGCCGGCGTCGCTCTCGGTCGAACGGCCGGAGATCCGCGGTGAGCGGGTCGAGCGCGCGGTCGGCGCGTTCCAGGCAATGCTCGATGGGCTGAGCCTGCTCTGCCTGCTGGCGAGCATCTTCATCGTGTACAACACGACGGCGACGGCAGTGACAGAGCGCGGGCGCGATCTGGCGGTGCTGCGCCTGGTCGGCATCGAGCACTGGCGCGTGTTTCTCCTGGTCCTGGCGGAAGCGGCGGTGCTCGGCTTGATCGCCTCCGTGATCGGCATCGCGCTGGGTGTGGGGCTGGCGCGCCTGCTGACGTCGCTGGTCGCCGAGTCGATGGGCGCGATCTACCAGGTGCGCTTTCCGGTCGATCGGTTGGCGCTGAGCGGCGCGCAGATCGTCGGCAACGTCGCGCTGGGTGTCGGGGCCGCGATGCTGGCGGCGATCCTGCCGGCGCGCCGCGCCAGCCGCATGGATCCGATCGCGCTGATGCGCTCGGACTACCGCGAGCAGCTGGCGTTGGTGGCGTCGAACGGGCAACTGGTCACCATCGGCGCGCTGCTGCTGGCGGCAGCGATTGGCGCGGTGGGGTTGGAACTGCGGTTGCGTTCGATCGCCTGGGGCAACGCTGGGGCGATGCTGTGGTGGTTGGCGGGGTTGGTCCTGTCGGTTCCGGCCATGAGCGCGATCTCGCGCCTGTGTCGGCGGCCGTTGACGCGCTGGTTCGGCGGCGCCGGGCGGATCGCCGCGGCGGGGTTGTTGCGCGCGCCGGGACGGACGGGCGTGACCGTCGGCGTGATCGCGCTGAGCCTGACGGTGGCGATCGCGCTGGCGTCGTCGGCGCGCAGCTTCCGCGAATCGCAGCGGCACTTGCCGACGTTGGTTGGCGACCTGGTCGTGTCGGCGATCGGCACGGAGGGTGGCTGGCTGGAGTCGCCGTTGAACGCGGCGGTGGGCGACGTGCTGGCGCGCCTGCCGGGCGTCGCCCGTGTCGAGACCTACCGCGTCCTACAGGGACTGGAGTTTCGCGGCGCGCGCGTCGCGGTCGTGGCGGTGAGCCCGGGGTTTGTCGACAGCCCGCAGTTCCGCCGCATGATCGTCGCCGGCGACGGCGACGACGCGGTGCGCGCGATCGCCGAGGATCGCGCGGTGGTGGTGTCGGACAACCTGGCCGAACCCTTCGGCCTGGGACCCGGCGACGAGATCCGCGTGTCGGCCCCGGGCGGGCCGGTGACGATGCGCATCGCGGCGGTGCTGACCAACGACTTCAGCGGCGACCGCGGCTCGATCATCATGCACCGCGATCGCTACGCGGCGCTCTGGGGCGGCGACACGCAGGTGAGCCACTTCAACGTCTTCCTGGCGCCGGGCGTGGACCTCGAGGCGGCGCGCGGTGCGATCGTCGCGGCGCTGCGCGATGCCTACCGGGTGAAGATCCTGACCCTGCCGCAGCTGGTCGCCTATCACCAGCGCATGATCGATCAGGCCTTTGCCTTCACCTACGCGATCCAGTTGCTGGTGATCGCGGTGACGCTGGCGGGGATCGTCGATCTGCTCTCCACCCAGATCATCGAGCGGCGGCGCGAGATGGGGCTGCTGCGGCTGATCGGCGCCGACGAGTCGGTGGTGGCGCGGGCGATCTGGCTGGAAGCGCTGGTGATCGGGCTGGCGGGGGCGGCGATCGGCGCGGTGATCAGCGTCGGCACGTCGCTGATCTGGGTGCGGATCAATTTCCGCATCCTCATCGGCTACATCGTCGAGCACCACTTTGCCTCGCTGACTGCGCTGTGGTGCGTGGTGCTCGCCGGCGCGGTGGCGATGGTCGCCGGGCGGCTGGCGGCGCGGCGGGCGCTGCGCGATCCGGTGTTGGAGGCGCTGCGCTATGAGTGATGGCGAGATGTGTGGGGCGCCCGCTGATGGCGCGTGGACACGCGCCATCGCGGGCACGGAGGCCTGCGCTACCCGAGGTCGCTGGCGCGGGTGGTGTGGGGTGCCCCGATACGGGTGTGGAGGTATGGCCTCAGTCCCACTCGGTCAGGCTCAGTGAGTTGACCGCGACCGTCGCTCCCGACCGATTGGTGATCTTGAGCGGCGTGCCCTCGCGATCGAAGTAGCGGACCTGGAGGGCATGCTTCGCCTTGTCGATCTCGATGCGGCAGAAGTTGTCCTCCTGGGTGAAGCCCCAGGCCCTGTAGTTCACGTCGCCGCACTCGATGGGGAAGGGGTCGATCTGCTGTTTGGAATCGTGGACGTAGCCGTTCGGATCCCCGTCGGCGAACGGGAAGGGCCAGTAGAACGCCGAGGATGTGATGTCGTAGACGTGCAGGTCCTTGTTGCCGGCGGAGAACTCGAGCTCCGCGATGTTCGAACAGTGGATATCGCCAGTCAGGAAGATCACGTTCTGGATCTTGTTCGCCGCGATGTGATCGAGAATCGCCCGGCGCGTGTTGGGATACGCGGGCCACGAGTCGCTCTTGTCGCGGCGCTTGAGGTTGACCAGGAAGAGCGTCTCCAGATCGTCCTTGCCGTGCTCGGTGATCCGCTCGTCCATCGCGTTCGGCGCAAACACGCTCGGCGCCCCGACGAATTTTGGCACATTGCCACGCTTCGCTTGCTCCTCGCTCAGCCAGTCGAGAAAGAGCTGCAGCTGGCCGGGATGTGCGGCATCGATGCTGGGCCGGCCGAGGAGGTGGTTGTCGGCGAGCGACTCCTCGAATTCATCCTTGAGCCGCTGTGTGCGGGTATCCAGGACGAAGAACGGATACCCGCCGCACTCGAACTGGTAGTAGAGCAGCCGGCCAAATGTGCGGGGTCCGTGGCTCCACTGGTAGCTCATGTAGGCGCCGACGGCCACGTTGAACAGTTGGTGCTTGCCAGAGTCGTGGAGGCGATCCTGGGTCCAATTGTCCTCGATTTCGTGGTCGTCCATCATCATGTACGTCGGCGCCGTTCGGAGCAGCCGGCGCATGTTGGGGGAGCTAAAGGCCGTCTGGTATCGTTCCTGAAATTCCTCGTAGGTGTCGGCGCGCCCGAATGGAACGAAGCGGTTCAGCGTGTCGGCGTAAATCTGGTCGCCAACCATGAGCGTAAAGCGCGCCGCTTCGGCCAGCTGTTTCTGCATGGGCTCGAAGATGCGGTCCGCTTCCTTGACCTTCCAGAGGAGGCCGGGATAGCGGCATGAGCCGAGCAGGAAGGCCAGCTGGGCGGCGCTCTGAGCCCCGTCGGGGAACGTGCGCACGGTCAGTTCACAGAGCTCGGGCGGGAGGTCGAGCAACATCGGCGCGATGTTCTCGATGGGCGGCAGCCGCAGGGCGAGCTCGCGGTCGTCCAGAGTCTCGGCGTCCGGCATGGGGTCGTCGATCGACAGGGTCGCCATGCGCACCGTGTACGCCGTGTCGGGCTTCAGCTTGACCGG
Source organism: Binatia bacterium (assembly GCA_050735855.1). Classification (GTDB taxonomy): domain Bacteria; phylum Desulfobacterota; class Binatia; order HRBIN30; family CADEER01; genus JBOHWA01. The sequence goes on along the minus strand of JBOHWA010000957.1, from coordinate 3,181 downwards.
CTTGTCCTGCTGCTTTGCCGGAACCCCATCGGTGGCGTGGCGTCCGAGCGCGACGTCCTTGCCGAGCACGAACGTACCGGTCCGGTCGAACTCGCGCTGGAGCCGGAAGTAGTAGGCTTTCTCCACCGCAGTGCCGTTGGCTGTGAGGAGCCCGATGACGCCGACGGTACGCCGGTCGGCACCAGCCCCACCCGGCCCGCCGTCCGGTTGGGGGGCCTGGATCCACAGGCGGCAGCTGTCGTGCGTCGTATGGCCGATGAGTGGCCCGAGCCCGGGGGGGCGAAGTGCGGACACAGTTCCTCCTCCTATTTCTTCAGCGGGAAGCGTCGCGCGAGATCTTGCGCAAGCTCGATATAGAGGGCGCGGGCACGGGCCTCGGTGTCCTTGCGCGACAGCTGGGTTGCCGAGACCGATGGGAAGAATCGGCGGCCGAGCTCGTTGGGATCCCACCAACCGATCTGGTTCAGGTGATCGGCGTCGAGCTGGCGCAGGAAGTACTCGTCCTTCCACTTCGCCGATGCGAGCGACACGAGGCCGTCGTTGGCTCCCTCGGAGGCATGGATGACGAACCAGGAGAACTGCAGCGGCGCGAAGATCAAGGGCAGCTCCTGAACGCCGGCGATGGTCTGAAACGGCACAACACAGGACTGCTCGAATTCCCGCGCTTTGGCGTTGAACGCGAGGCACGCCTCGGTGGTCAGGTCCCTGAAGCCATCGAGCGAATCGATTCCCGCGAACTCGAACAGCTGGAAGAGCTCCCGGCTGTGGTTCATGCCCCAATCGGCGAAGCGGGTGCCGAGGTGCGGCGTGCCGATGGTCGTCAGCGATGCGATCCGATCATGGAGCTTGTCATCCCGCCCGTCGAACAGCATGCGTCGCGCATCGAGCCCGCCCATGCTGTGGGCGATGAGGTGGACGCGACCGGCACCGGTGCGGTCGAGGACGGCTTCGACGTTCTGCCGCAGCTGCCGCGCGCGGGTGTCGACGCCGGCGGCGAACGAGACGCTCGAGTGGTGGACGTCGAACCCGGCGGCGACCATCGTGCTGCGGATGCAGCGGAAGTAGTGGTCTCGATCGTCGCCCTCTTCCTGGCCGCCGACGATCTCAAGCTGGCGCGCGAGAAAGTCGAATCGCGCTATGCCGTGTGCCAAAACGAAAGGATATGTCGCAGTCATGCGGTGCCTCTCCTCGACGTCGTTGGCGGCAGCCGGACGCACATTGTACTCCGATGATGGTCTCAATAGACATAGCCCACCACCAAAAGTTGTATCCATGCCTCCCCTATGACACGTAACAATTGCACGGTCTCAGTGTGGAGGACAACTCGGGAAATACCCGTAGGGCGCTCGCGCCCCATGCGGGCCCGAGGCTCGCGCCCCTTAGACGAAGCGGCCGCCGATGCGATGCGCGTCACTCGAGCCGGCCTGCCTCCGGCTGCCGCTCACTTTGAGAATGCCAGCAAAATGGCATGCCAGCAAAATAACCTTGACACTCGCGACCCTCTGATGGTGCGCGCCCCAATGTTCTGTTCGAAGACTAGAAGGTTTCGACTTCTCTGGCTCGGTTCGCTCCTTGTGGTTTCGATCGCAGGAAGCGCCGGAGCTCAGTGTACGAAAGAAACCGACTGCAAAGGGGATCGGGTGTGCGAGGGCGGGAACTGTGTGTCGCCGACCGACGGGAGCGGTCGACCGCAACCAACACCCGCAGACGCATCATTCCGATTTCCGAATTATTGCTGTACCCCGCAGGGACGACTCGGACCGTTCCCCAACTTCAATACGCCCGCGGGCGGACCATGCTGGGCGTCGACCCCTTACGGGCCGGTCGGCGGGACTGCCTGCTACTAGCACTGACACGCTCCATCGAGGCAGGTCCGTGACCCTGGAAATCGCGCTGGCAATCACTGGGATCGTTGTCGTCGGCTCGACGGTCGCGACGATGCTCTTTGACCGAATGCCCGCCGCCCTGCGGACGACTCAAAAGTTCAGCGGATTCGGACTTGAACTAGGGATCTCTGGGTTTACCTTGATCCTGTTGGTCGGGACCGCTCTCGCGTCTGCCGGCTTTGTGGTGCGATTTCTCGATGCCCAAAGGGAAATAGCGACCCTTTCCTCTGGCAAGACTGCACTCGAGACAACGGTTGAATCGTTGAGGTCTCAGATCGAGGTTCTCAAAATACGAAAGCCAGTAGACATAGAAGCATATGTCACGCTTGAACTAGATCCTGGGGAGAAGTTTCCGGACGTCACCAAGCTCTCGTGCAAATATCTTGTGTTTGGGCGCTCTGGAGAAGTAGTCGCCCCTGTGGAGGTAGGCTACGGCACCGATCAAGTGAGGGTCACCCTCAAGGACGTAAAAAAGACGAGCATCATTAAGTTGCTTGTGATCAAAGATTCAGACACGGACCGGATCTGGACTACACGAGGAGACTTCGGCCCGTTCAATCCCCCGTTGTACCTGGTCAAACCGGCGGTCAAGTAGCCTTCATACATCGCCCACAATCAACGATCCCAGGCGCTGAGGAACGCGTCGCCCTGCTGCATGAAGTCGACGCCGAGCAGCTCGTGCAGGCCGGCTTAGAATCAGATGGTGATCAGGTGCAACCGCGCCAGCGCGATGCCGGTCGGTCCGAGCAGGCCGGCGGCGAGCAGGATGGCGAACTAGCTAGATGAACTCCGGCTCAAGGTGCTATTGATCGACGAGGATGGCGTAGGTGAGCACGGCACAGTAGGTCGCCCACCCGGCGAGCGGCGCGCCGACCTGCCCGGCTCGAACGGATCGGCACGCGGGGGTCGCTTTGCGGAGCGGGAGCGCCGCTGGTCGCGCCGGCGCCGCCTCATCCGGCCCGTGCGCCGACGCTGTGCTTCTTCCGCCCCATTGGCGCCACCCAGCGGGAAGCTGAGGCGGCTTGTCAAATGTCGCGCCGCCCGCGGCGTGACACAGACGCGCGGCTGGCATAGCAGCGGTATATGGGGGATCGCGACGACCAGGCGTGCCAGGCGGCTGCGCAGGTGCTGCAGCTCTGCCGCGCGCTGGCGGGCGGCGATCCGCAGGGCTGCCTGCCGGAGGTCGCGAACGCGCTGACCAACCTCGGCCTCCTGCAGCGCGACGCGGGGCGCCCGGCGCTGGCCATCGCCGCCCTGGCCGAGGCGCTCGAGATCCGCCGCGGGCTGGCCGGCGC
>JBOHWA010000956.1:0-4390 GCA_050735855.1 Binatia bacterium | reverse complement strand
CGTCTTCGTCGACGCCTCGCGCCCGACGATGCCCAACAAGGAGTACCCCGGCGCGGCGACCCGCACCCTGACGACCGAGATCTGGTATCCCGCCGCCGCCGTCGACCCGCCCCCGGCCATCGGCCAGCGCGACGCCGCGCTGCTGACCGACGGCGCGCCCTACCCGCTGGTCGTCTACAGCCACGGGTTCATCGACCGGCGCACCAGCGGCGGCTTCCTCGCCCGCCATCTCGCCAGCCACGGCTACGTCGTCGTGTCCATCGACTACCCGCTCTCCAACGGCGCCGCCCCGGGCGGGCCGACGATCGACGACGTCCCCAGCCAACCGGGTGACATTTCGTACGTCCTCGATCAGGTCCTCGCCGACGATCCGGGCAACCGCTTCGCCGGCGCCATCGACGCCGACCGCATCGGCCTCACCGGCCTGTCGCTCGGCGGCCTGACCTCGACGCTGGCCGGCTTCCACGCCACCCTGCGCGATGCGCGCGTCCGCGCCGTCGCACCGATCGCCGGCCTGGCCTGCAATTTCAACGAGGTGTTCTACGGCGACCTCGATATCCCGCTGCTCACCGTGCACGGCGACATCGATGCGATCCTGCCCTTCGCGGCCAACGCGCGCACGCAGTTCGACAACGCCAACAGCCCGCGCTACCTGGTCACCGTCGTCGGCGCGTCGCACACCGCCTTCTCCGATCTCGGGGCCCTGATCAACATCAACAACCCCGACGACGTCGGCTGCGTCGCGCTCGGCAGCGCCCTGCCGGCGCCCGGCGACACGACGCTCTTCGACGCGCTCGGCGGCCCCGCGCTGGGTATCGTCGACAACAATTGTCCCCTCCCCTGCCAGGACCCCACGCCGCGGCCGACCGCCCTGCGCGGCGCGCGCCAGCTCGACCTCACCGTGCTCGCGGTGTACCCGTTCCTCGAAGCCTACCTGCGCGACGACGCCGCCATGCGCCACTACCTCGAGACCACGCTGGCAGCGGAGAACAGCGAGATCATTGTGGAGTCGAGTCTCCCTTGAAGATCGTGCTGCGCAGTTCGCATCCGCAGGTCGATTTGGTAGCTTCGCTCAGTTAGGGACAGAGGGAAGATGGAACAACAACGTCCACAGGACATGCCCGGCTGGTCGGTGCTGCATCAGTACTTCCGCATCGACCGGGCGCGCTGGCAGGGCCTTGAGGTCGGCGTGCGGCGCGCGGCGGTGGACGAATTCCGCGCCTGCCTGGGCCAGCTGGGCGGCGAGGAGGGGCTGCAGTTCGTGCCCCTGGCGGGGGTCGCCAAGGCGGACTTCGGCTATGTCGCCGTCCACCCCGACCTGCCGCGCATCCAGCGACTCGGCCAGCAGCTCGCCGCCACGGTGTTCGGCACCTGTCTCACCCCGGTCTACGCGTTCCTCTCCATCTCGGAGGCGAGCGAGTACATGAGCACCAGCGAGGACTGGACGAAGCAGCTGCTCGCGGAAGGCAAGCTCGCACCCGATTCGCCCGAGTTCGCCCAGAGCGTCGCCGGCTTCGAGAAGCGCATGGCGGCGTACGCCGAAGCGCGCCTGCACCCCCAGCTGCCCAGCGACATGCCGATGGTCTGCTTCTACCCGATGAGCAAGGCACGCGGGGAAACGCACAACTGGTACGCCCTGCCCTTCGAGGCGCGCAAGCAGTTGATGGGGGGCCACGGCACCACCGGCCGCAAGTTCGCCGGCCGCGTGCTGCAGCTGATCACCAGCAGCACCGGCCTCGACGACTGGGAGTGGGGCGTCACGCTCTTCGCCCGCGACCTGAAGAGCATCCGCGACGTCGTCTACGAGATGCGCTTCGATCCCGGCAGCGCCGTCTACGGCCTGTTCGGTGAGTTCTACGTCGCGCTGCGCTTTCAACCCGACGAGCTGGCCGACGTGCTGCAGCTCGCCTGACCAGTACCACTCGAGGTTTCCATCATGCCCACTGCCAGTGATCTGCGGCGCGGCGGCCGTGTCGAGATCGACGGCGAGCCCTTCGTGGTGCTCGACGTCCACTTCCAGAGCCCGTCGGCGCGCGGCGCCGCGACGCTGGTCAAGACCAAGGTGCGCAACCTGCGCACCAGCAACGTCTTCGACAAGACCTTCAAGGCGTCGGACCGCGTCATCGAGCCGCAGGTCGAGCTGCGCAACGTCCAGTACCTGTACAACGACGACGGCGGCTACCATTTCATGGACGCCGCCAGCTACGAGCAGTTCGCCCTCTCCGCCGACGAGCTCGGCGACGCCGCCGGCTATCTGAAGGAAGGGCTCGGCGGCATCCGCTCGGTGCTGTTCAATGAGCGCGTCATCAGCGTCGAGCTGCCGCAGACCCTGGCGCTGCGCGTCGAGCAGACCGATCCCGCCCTCAAGGGGGCGACGGCGCAGGCGCAGACCAAGCCGGCGACGCTGGAAACCGGCCTGATCATCCAGGTGCCGTCGTACCTCGAATCCGGCGAGCTGGTGCTGGTCGATACGCGCGACGCGCGCTTCATCTCGCGGGCCAAGGAGTAACGGCCCGGGCGTGGCGGTCGCCACGCGCGGCCGGTGGTGGAGGAGGTAGGGATGGCAAGCGACACGCCCAACGCGATCACCACCGTCGATCTCGGCGCCGCCGCCGAAGAGCGCTTTCTCAACTACGCGCTCAGCGTCATCACCTCGCGCGCCCTGCCCGATGTGCGCGACGGGCTCAAGCCGGTACAGCGGCGCATCCTGTACGCCATGTACCAGAACCTGCGCCTGACCGCCGGCACGCGGGCGCGCAAGTCGGCCGCCGTGGTCGGCGAGGTGCTCGGCAAATACCACCCGCACGGCGACCAGGCGGCCTACGAGGCGATGGTGCGCATGGCGCAGCCGTTCGCGCTGCGCTACCCGCTGGTGCACGGCGAGGGCAACTTCGGCTCGCTCGACGGCGACAGCGCCGCGGCCATGCGCTACACCGAGGCGCGCCTGACGGCGATCTGTGAAGAGTTGTTGCGCGACATCCGTCACGACACGGTCGACTGGCGCGACAACTACGACGCGACCCTGCGCGAGCCGATCTTCCTGCCGGCCGCCTTCCCGCAGCTGCTCGCCAACGGCAGCACCGGCATCGCCGTCGGCATGGCGACCAATATCCCGCCGCATCATCTCGGCGAGGTGGTTGCGGCGCTCATCGCGCTGGTCGACGACCCGACGCTGCAGACCAAGGATCTGCTCAAGTACATCAAGGGGCCGGACTTCCCGACCGGCGGCGAGATCCTCAATACCCGCGCCGAGCTGCGGCAGATGTACGAGACCGGCCAGGGCCCGGTGCGCGTCCGCGGCCAGTTCACCGTCGAGCGCAGCCCCCGCCGCACGCTGGTGGTGATCACCTCGATTCCGTACACGACCAACAAGGCGACCATCGTCGAGGAGATCGCCGAGTGCATCATCAGCCGGCGGCTGCCGCAGGCGACCGACGTACGCGACGAGTCGACCGACATCGTCCGCGTCGTCGTCGAAGTGAAGCCCGACGCCACCCCCGAAGCGGTGATGGCCTACCTCTTCAAGCACACCAGTCTGCAGATCAACTTCAACGTCAACCTCACCGCGCTGGTGCCGAGCGGCACCGCCGGCGTCGGCCAGCCGGCCCGCCTGACCCTGCTCGAGCTGTGCCGCCACTTCCTCGACTTCCGCCGCGACGTCGTCCGCCGCCGCCTCACCCATGAGCTCGGCGAGCTGCGCGCGCGGCTGCACATCCTGGCCGGCTTCCTCAAGCTGTTCGACGGCGTCGATCGCGCCATCAAAATCATCCGCCAGGCCGCCTCGCGCAGCGACTCGCAGCAGGGGTTGATGAAGGCGTTCGACCTCGACGAGTTGCAGGCCGACGCCATCCTCGAGACCCGCCTGTACCAATTGGCGCGCCTCGAGATCGACAAGATCCGCGCCGAGCAGGCCGAGAAGCACGCCCGCGCCAAGGAGATCGAGCGTCTGCTGAAGAGCGACAAGCTGCTGTGGGGCATGGTCAGCAGCGAGCTGGCCCAGGTCGCCAAACAGTTTGCCGACGCCCGCCGCACGGTGCTGAAGGCCGGCGGTGAGCTGACCTACGATGCCGACGCCTACGTCGTCCACGAGGACACCACCGTCGTGGTGACGCGCGACGGCTGGCTCAAGCGGGTCGGTGAGATCAAGGACCCGAGCTCGACCCGCGTGCGCGAGGGGGATCAGGCGCGCTGGATCCTGCGCGGCAACACGCGCGACGCGCTGGCGCTGCTCTCCAACCTCGGCGTCGCCTACGTGATGAAGGTGACCGCGGTGCCGGCGACCACCGGCTACGGCGAGCCGGTGCAGTCGCTGCTCAACTTCAAGGACGGCGAGCGCGTCGTCACCGCCCTGCTGGTGCGTCCGGCCGCCGGCGAGGGCACGGAGGAACCC
>JBOHWA010000955.1:0-1802 GCA_050735855.1 Binatia bacterium | reverse complement strand
GCCCTCCACTCCAGCCCGACGCCGAGGGCCCGGCGCCCTCCACTCCAGCCCGACGCCGAGGGCCCGGCGCCCTCCACTCCAGCCCGGCGCCGAGGGGCCGGCGCCCTCCAGGGCGGTGCCGGGCCGGCTTACGCTCGGCCTGTGCGGTAGCGGCGGATCAGGGTGTTGGTTGAGCTGTCGTGCGTCAGGGCGGGCTCGGTGGGGTTCTGCAGCTCGGGGACGATGCGTTTGGCCAGGACCTTGCCGAGCTCGACGCCCCACTGGTCGAAGGAGTTGATGTTCCAGATCGTGCCCTGGGTGAACACGCTGTGCTCGTAGAGGGCGACCAGCGTGCCGAGCAGCTGCGGCGTCAGGCGGTCGGCGAGGATGGTGGTGCTCGGCCGGTTGCCCGGGAAGGTGCGATGCGGCACTTCCGCCTCGGCGACGCCGTCCTTGCGCACGTCGTCGGCGGTCTTGCCGAACGCCAGCGCTTCGCACTGGGCGAAGACGTTGGCGATGAGCAGATCGTGGTGCTCGCCGAGCGGATTGAGCGCGTGCATGAAGCCGATGAAGTCGCACGGGATCAGCTTCGTGCCCTGGTGGATGAGCTGGTAGAACGAGTGCTGGCCGTTGGTGCCGGGCTCGCCCCAGAAGATCGGGCCGGTCTCGTAGTCGGCGATGTGGCTGCCGTCCAGCGCGGTCTGCTTGCCGTTGCTCTCCATGGTCAGCTGCTGCAGGTAGGCAGGGAAGCGTTTGAGGTACTGCTCGTAGGGCAGCACGGCGACCGTCTGGGCGCCGAAGAAGTCGGTGTACCAGACCGACAGCAGGCCCATCAGCACCGGCAGGTTGCGCTCGAACGGGGTGGTGCGGAAGTGCTCGTCCATGGCGTGGAAGCCGGCCAGCAGGGCGCGGAAGTTGTCGGGGCCGATCGCCAGCATGGTCGAGAGGCCGATGGCGGAGTCCATCGAGTAGCGGCCGCCGACCCAGTCCCAGAAGCCGAACATGTTGGCGGTGTCGATGCCGAACGTGGACACCGCCGCGGCGTTGGTCGAGACCGCGACGAAGTGCTTGGCGATCGCCGCGTCCTCCTTCAGCGACGCCAGCGTCCAGGCGCGCGCGCTGTTGGCGTTGGTCATCGTCTCCAGGGTGGTGAAGGTCTTCGAGGAGATGATGAACAGCGTCTCGTCGGCGGCGAGATCGCGCGTCGCCTCGGCGAAGTCGGTGCCGTCGACGTTGGAGACGAAGCGGAAGGTCAGGTCGCGCTGGCTGTAGTGGCGCAGCGCCTCGTAGGCCATCACCGGCCCGAGGTCGGAGCCGCCGATGCCGATGTTGATCACGTTGCGGATGCGCTTGCCGGTGTGGCCCTTCCAGGCGCCGCTGCGCAGGCGCTCGGCGAAGGCCGCCATCTTGTCGAGCACGGCGTGGACCTGCGGCACGACGTTCTCGCCGTCGACGACGATCGATTGGTCGCGCGGCGCGCGCAGGGCGACGTGCAGCACGGCGCGCTGTTCGGTGACGTTGATCTTGTCGCCGCGAAACATCGCGTCGATGCGCCCGCGCAGCCCGCACTCGTCGGCCAGCGCCAGCAGCAGCTTGAGCGTCTCGTCGGTGATGCGATGCTTCGAGTAGTCGAGATAGAGCCCGACCGCCTCGGCGGCGAACCGCTCCCCGCGCTTCGGATCGTCCGCGAACAGCTGGCGCAGGTGCAGCCCCCGCACCTTCTCGTAGTGCGCGGCGAGCGCTTTCCATGCCGGACGTTGCGTCAGCTGCATCGTACCTCCAAGGCTAGAACGATCGGAGTTCACCGCGGAGACGCGGAGTCG
>JBOHWA010000954.1:0-3751 GCA_050735855.1 Binatia bacterium | reverse complement strand
CCTCGCCGCCGACGCGCGGCCGGTGGAGGAGAAGCTGGCGGCGGACGTCGCCTACGTGCGGGCGGTGCTGGCCGAGGTGGCGCGGTGACTGGCGCCGGGCCGGCGACGCCCATCGCATCACCGTCGACCCCGACCTGGAGGGCGCCGGGCCCTCGGCGCCGGGGGGTGGTGGACGCGGTGCTCGCCGCACGCACGGCGCCGAGGGCCCGGCGCCCTCCACTCTGATCCCGCTCGCCACGATGTTTTTCTCGCCGTGCATTGCGGATCGGGCGGCGCCCGACGACGACGATGACGACTGAGGTCTACCCGCGCGTCGCCGCGTGCAAGGACCCGGCGGCGCGGCGGGCTCGCTGCGCGGCGCTCGGGACCGCCCTGCCCTGTGACGACGCGATCCTTGCCGCGCCCGCGTCGCCATTGGCCGCACCGCTCGAGCTGCGCGGCGGCCACCCACGGCCTGGCCGCGGCCGACAAGGCCGAGCTCTTACCGCCGCATCAGCGAGGCGGCGCGTCCGCCGGCGCGCACCGCGACCGCCTCGCCGCCCCAGATCCACGCCGCGCCGGACCGCCCGAAGTTGCGCCAGCGGCGCTCGGTCAACGGTGTCGGACGGCCGTCGTCGGTGCCGTCCCAGCCTTCCATCGGCTGGACCACGAAGCGGTTGGCCAATGCGAACATGGCGCCGAGCTCGAAGGTGGGTCTCTGAGTTCTCGGGCGAAGCCGGCCCGCGCCGTACACCCGGAGGAGCAACGATCCGATCGATGGCATCAAGCGGCGGCATGTGGTGATCTGGGAATCGTGCGTCTCGTCGCCATACTGATCGCCGCCCTCGCCCTGGCGGGATGCGGGGACTCCGACCCATCGTCGCCGCGGCCTACGGCGACAGCGACGGCTTCCGCGAGCCCGACCGCCCGCGCGAGTGCGACAGCCTCGGCGAGCGCCAGTGCGACCGCAACGTCCACCCCCTCGCCCTCCCCCAGCGCCACGGCGACGCCGGACGGCTTCGTCGCCGCCGACGTCTTCCGCGCCCGGCAGCTCGACTATCTGCGCTTCGCCACCGAGCGCCTCGCGCCGGGCAGCATCGGCAACGCCATCGCCCACATGCAGCGCGGCCGGGTCGACCCGGAGTTCGCGACGGCACCCGGCGCGGTCGCCGTCGACGCCTGGGACGGCATTTTCACCAAGCTCGCCACGCTGCAGGACACGCGCGACTTCGAGGCGCTCGAGCTGGTCACCGTGCTGTACGACTATGCCGACGACCCGCTGCTCGCGCCGGGGCTGGCGGCCAAGGTCGAACAGGCGCTGACCAGCTTCAAATTCTGGTACACCGAGCCGACGCCGGACGGGGTGATCGACGAGTCCTACTACTGGACCGAAAATCACCAGATCATCTACCACACGATCGAGTACCTGATCGGCCAGCGCTACCCCGACGTGCCGCTGGGCAGCGACGGCCGCCTGGGCAGCGCGCACCTGGCCGATGCGCGCGCCCGGCTGCTGCGCTGGTTCGATTTCCGCGCCCGCTTCGGCTTCACCGAGTGGCACTCGAACGTCTACTACCAGGAAGACATCGACGCCCTGCTGACCCTCACCGAGTTCGCCGCGGAGCCGGAGATCGCCACGCGCGCGGCGATGGCGCTCGACACCCTGCTCTTCGATCTCGCGCTGCACACGCGCGACGCGTCGTTCGGCGTCACGCACGGCCGGTCGTACAAGAAGGACAAGATGCGCGGTCAGGACGACGACACCTGGGGCGCCGTCAAGCTGCTCTTCGACCAGACCACGCGGCCGTACACCTCGATCTCCGATACCGCCGCGACGCTGCTGTCGCGCGCCGCGCGCTACCGCGTGCCGGAGGCGATCTGGCGCATCGGCCGCAGCCGCGAGCGCTTCGTCGACCGCGAGCGCATGAGCCTGCCGCTGGACGAGCGTGGCCCGGTGACGGCCGATCCGGTGGCGCCATACGGCTATTCGTTCACCGACCCGGAGCAACTGACCATCTGGTGGGGCATGCAGGCGCTGACCGCCTGGCCGGTGATCCCGATCACCGTGCAGACCATCAACGAGTACAACCTCTGGGAGACGCGGCTCTTCAGCCGCTTCGCCGCCCTGCGGCCGTTCACCGCCGACATCGACGTCGCCAAGAACCTCGCCGCCGGCACCTCGGTGTTCACCGGCTTCGCGCTGCTGAAGGAGGTCAACACCTACACCCAGCGCACGGCCGACTACCTGCTGTCGACCGCGCAAGACTACCGCAAGGGGACGCTGAACGGACAGGTGCACGCCTGGCAGGCGACCTTCGACGCCGAGGCGATCGTCTTCACCCAGCATCCGGCGGTGCCGCTGGTCGCGTCGACCAACTGGCGCGACGATCCCGACCCCGGCTACTGGACCGGCGAGGCCTCGATGCCGCGCTCGGCGCAGCACCAGAACGTCGCCGTCCACATCTACGCGCCGCTGTACACGCCGACCAATCCACCGCCACTCGATGCCTTCGGCTACGAAGAGTACACCCACGCGTACTTCCCCCAGGACCACTTCGACGAGGTCGTCCAGGACGGCGCCTGGACCTTCGGCCGGCGCGGCGACGGTTATATCGCGCTGTACTCGTTCCGCCCCACCGAGTGGATCGCCTACGACCCCGCCGTCCACGCCACCAACGGCATGCTCGCGCCCTTCGATCTGCGCGCCGACGGCGGCGCCGACAACGTCTGGATCGTCGAATGCGCGCAGGCCGTCGACTGGGAGAGCTTCGCCGCCTTCCGCACCGCGATCGCCGCCGCGCCGGTGCGCGTGACCGCGTTGCCGCCGCTGGGCACGCTGGCCGGGGGCTACGACGTCGCCTACGACTCGCCCTCGATCGGCGCGCTCACCTTCGGTTGGGAGGCGCCGCTCACGGTCGAGGGCAGCGAGGTGCCGATCGCCGGCTACCCGCGCTACGACAACCCGTGGTCGACGGCGGCGCACGGTGGGCGGCGGACGGTGATCAACGCGGACGGGTTCAGCCTGACGCTCGACTTCGAGCCCGCGCAACGCACGGTGGCCGCACCGCCGGCTTTGCGGTAGCGTCGGCGCGCATGGGGGTGCCGCGCGTGGCCGGGGGTGCCGGCGGAGAGCCGCGTCCGTCCGCCGTCGAGCGCGCGCTGCGGCTGTTCACCGAGGTACGCGTCGGCGAGGGCGTCGCAGCGCTGGCGATGGTCACCAACGTCTTTCTCATCCTGTGCGCCTACTACTTCGTCAAGTCGCTGCGCGACGGCTGGCTGGCGAGCTCCGACGTGCGCGGGCTCTCCTCGATGGAGATCAAGGCGTACACCAGCTTCGCCCAGGGGATCATCCTGATCTTCGTCGTCTCGGGCTACGGATGGCTGGCGGCGCGCTGGCCGCGGCGCGACCTGATCGTGCGCAGCACGCTCTTCTGCATGTCGAACCTGGTGCTGTTCTGGTTCCTGCGGCCGCGCCTCGGCGCCGATCCCGTGCCCGGCACCGGCATCGCCTTCTACATCTGGGTCGGCATGTTCGGCGTCTTCGTCGTCTCGCAGTTCTGGGCCTTCGCGGCGGACTTCTACACCCAGGAGCGCGGCCAGCGCCTGCTGCCGCTGGTGGCGATCGGCGCCACCGCCGGGGCGGCGTCGGGCTCCTTTCTCACCGGCGCCATCGTGCAGTGGTTCGACAGCAGCGCGCTGCTGCTGCTCGCGCTGGCGCCGCTCGCCGGCTCGATCGCGCTGACCGCCCTGGCCGAGGCGCGCGGACCGCTCG
>JBOHWA010000953.1:0-2579 GCA_050735855.1 Binatia bacterium | reverse complement strand
GGATCAGCACGGCGCCGAGGGCCCGGCGCCCTCCACCGGGCTGCCGCTCACGGCGAGGCTGACCCGACCGCAGATAGGCCCACCACCCACGGACGGTGCATCTTGCCGACCCGCACGGGTGCGGGCTAGAGTCCCGTCGTTCCTCCTCCCTCGCGATGTCGCAATACATGCCCACCGCCGGCGCGTCGCCGGAGATCGAGCGCCTCGACCAGCTCGTCGAGTCTTTCGCCGCCGGGGCCAAGCCGCGCGCCGACTGGAAGATCGGCACCGAGTACGAGAAGGTCGCCGTGTGCCGCGCCGACGGCCAGGCCGTCCCGTTCTCGGGCCCGCGTGGCATCGAAGCGCTGCTGCGCGGCATGGCGGAGCGCTACGCCTGGGAGCCGATCGAGGACGAGGGCCGCTGCATCGCCCTCAAGGGCGCCAGGGCCTCGATCACGCTCGAACCGGGCGGCCAGGTCGAGCTGAGCGGCGAGCTGTGCGACAGCGTGCACTGCGCGCGCGCCGAGTTCGAGGAGCACATCACGCAGATCGTCAGCGTGGGCAGCGAGCTCGACATCGTCTTCCTCGGGCTCGGCATGCAGCCGCTCACCCCGGTGGAGGCGTTCGAGCGCGTGCCCAAGTGGCGCTACGGCATCATGTGGCCGCACATGGCACGGGTCGGCACACTCGGCCGGCGCATGATGACGCAGACGGCGACGGTGCAGGTCAACCTCGACTACGACAGCGAGACCGACGCGATGCACAAGATGCGCGCCGGCATGGGGCTGACGCCGCTGCTGACGGCGATGTTCGCCAACTCGCCGCTCTGCGACGGCGATCTGAACGGCTACAAGTCGTTCCGCGGCCACATCTGGACCGATACCGACAACGCGCGCTCCGGTCTGCTGCCGTTCGTCTTCCGCCCCGACGCCGGGTTCGCCGACTATGCCGCCTACGCGCTCGACATCCCGATGTACTTCATCGTCCGCGCCGGCCAGTGGTACGACATGACCGCGACCACCTTCCGCGAGTTCTGGCGCGACGGGTTCCGCGGCCAGCGCGCCACCATGGCCGACTGGAGCGCGCACCTGACGACCTTGTTCCCCGAGGTGCGGCTGAAGGGCTACATCGAGCTGCGCGGCGCCGACAGCCAGTCGCCGCGCGAGATGCTCGCCCTGCCGGCGCTCGCCAAGGGCGTGTTCTACGACGCCGACTGCCTGCTGGCCGCCTGGGATCTGGTCAAGGCGTGGAGCTGGGACGAGCGCCTCGAGGCGTACAACGGCGCGCATCGCCAGGCGCTGCAGGCGCGCGTGCGGCGCATCGCGCTGGCCGAGCTGGCGCGCGAGCTGGTGTCGATCGCGCGCGAGGGACTGCGCCGCCAGGGCGTGCCCGATGCGGGCGGGGCCGACGAGACGCGCTACCTCGACCCGATCGCCGAGCTGGTCGAGCGCGGGCGCTGTCCGGCCGACGCGATCATCGAGCAGTGGACAGGGGCGTGGCAGCGCAACGTCCAGCGGCTGATCGAGGGAACCGCCTACCGGATTCCTGCGTGACGCCGACCCCGCGGCGCCGCCGGCTCGCCTTCGGCGCGGTCTGCGCCGCGGCGGTCCTTGCCTACGCCCCGTCGTTCTGGGTGCCGTTCCAGTACGACGACTACGCCCGCATCGCCAACAATGAAGCGATGCTGTCCGGGCGCTGGTTCGAGGCGCTGGCGTGGCTGGGCAACTCGCGCATCGTGCCGTCGCTGACCGTGCTGCTCAACTACCGGCTCGGCGGCAGCGCGATCTTCGGCTATCACCTGGTCAACCTGCTCATCCATCTGACCGCGACGCTCGGCGTGTTCCACCTCGCCCTGGCGCTGTGCCGCACGCCCGGCCTGCGCCCCAGCGCGGCGGCGCGGCGGCCGCTGACGCTGGCGACGACGGCGGCGCTGGTCTTCGCCTGCCATCCGCTGCAGACGCAGGCCGTCACCTACATCATCCAGCGCTACGCCTCGATGGCGACGCTGTTCTACGTCTGGGCGGTGGTCTTCTATGTCCGCGGCCGCACGCGGCAGACGGCAGCGGCGCGCTTCGACAGGCTCAGCGCCGACGGGAACGCTCCCGTTCGCCCTGAGCTTGTCGAAGGGCGTCTGCAAAGCTCGGCGCGGTGCAGCTTCGCGGCGGCGGCGCTGTGCGGTGTCGCCGCCGTGCTGTCGAAGGAGAATGCCGCCAGTCTGCCGCTGACGCTGCTGCTGGTCGAGCGCGCCGCCTTCGGCCAGCCGCGCCGCTGGCGCCAGCTGCTGCCGATCGGCGCCGGGGTGCTGCTGCTGCTGGCGATCCCGGTGGGGTGGAAGGTCGCCACCTGGCAGCCGCGCAGCCCGGCGGCGGCCGCGATGCCCTGGGTCGATCGGGCGCTCAGCGCGGTGCTGGCGCAAGGCGCCGCGCCGGGTCAGGTGGCCACATCGGTGTCCTACTTCCTGACGCAATGCACCGTGGTGCCGCGCTACCTGCTGCTCGCCCTGTGGCCGCGGGGGCTCAACGTCGACCACGACGTGCCGATTGCGCTGTCCGCCAGCCCCGCGGTGATCGCCGGCGGCGTGCTGCTGGCGGGGCTCATCG
>JBOHWA010000952.1:0-8465 GCA_050735855.1 Binatia bacterium | reverse complement strand
GCGCTACAGCGACGGGGTCTGGGTCATCGCGCTGCTGTGCCTCGGGTGGGGCGAGCGCGCCGCTGATCCCGTCCGCAGCCTCGTCGTGGTCGCGCCGTTCGTCGCCCTGCTGGCGGCCGGGTGTTGGGACCACCAGCGGTCGACACTGGCGCGGCGGCTGGCGACGCTGGCGCTGGTGACGCTGGGGCTGGCGGCGCTGCTGGCACTGCCCGGCGGCGGCTGGCGATGATCCCTGGCCGGCTGCTCATCGTCCTGCTCGGGGCGATCGGCGATGTGGTCGGCGGCATGCCGCTGGCGCAGCGCCTGCGCGCCGGCTGGCCGTCGACGCACATCAGCTGGGCGATCGAGCCAGCCGCCGCGCCGCTGCTCGAGGGGCACCCGGCGGTCGACGAGCAGATCATCTTCCGCCGCGGCCAGGGCGCCGCCGCGCTGGCCGAGTTCCTGCGCGCGGTGCGCGCCAATCGGCCGGACGTCACGCTCGACCTGCAGCGCCATTTCAAGAGTGGGCTGACCAGCTGGGCGTCGGGGGCGCCGCGCCGCATCGGTTTCCACTGGCGCAACTCGCGCGAGGGCAACCGGCTGTTCAACAACGACTCGATCGAGCCGGTGCACGACTTCACCCTCAAGCTGACCCACTTTCAGCGCTTCGCCGACCGTCTGGGCGTGCCGTCCGCGCCGATCAGCTTCGGCCTGGTGGCGACCGACGGCGAGCGCGCGCGGGTGGCGGAGTTGGTGGCGCCGGCGGGGGCGCGCTTCGCGGCGCTGTATGTCGGCTCGACCTGGCCGAGCCGTCAATGGCAGCCGGCGGCCACCGCCGCGCTCAGCCGGGCCCTGCAGGCGCGCGGCCTCGGCGTGGTGCTGGTCGGCGGCGCCGGCGACGCGGCGTTCGCCGACCACGTCGTGGCCGCCGATCCGGGGCCGGTGGTCAACGGCGTCGGGCGGACCACCCTGCGCGAGGTCATCGCGGTGATGGAACGCGCCGCGGTGGCCATCGGCCCCGACACCGGCCCGATGCACATCGGCGCCGCGGTGGGCGCGCCGGTGGTGGCGCTGTTCGGCGCCACCAGCCCGCGGCGCTCGGGTCCGTGGGGCTGGGAGCACCTGGTGCTGCGTGGCGACGTGCCCTGCGCGCCGTGCTATCTGAAGTGCTGCCCGATCGGGCAATTGTGCATGGAGTCGATCACGCCGGCGATGGTGCTGGAACGAGTCGACGAGGGGCTGGCCGCCGGCGCAGGCCGGACCGGGCGGGGAGGGATCTGATGGCCGCAGTGCGTACCCGCCGGGTGCCGTCCGCGACGGCGGCGGCCGTCGTCACCCGTTTTCCGCGCGTGCGCGTGCTGGTCGCCGGCGACCTGATGCTCGACCATTTCATCTGGGGCCGGGTCGAACGCATCTCGCCCGAGGCCCCGGTGCCGGTGGTCCAGGTGACGGCCGAGAGCCGCCGCCTTGGCGGCGCCGCCAACGTGGCGCACAATCTGCGCGCGCTGGGCGGGGAGGTGACGGTGTGCGGCGTGGTCGGCGGCGACGCCGCCGGGCGCGACCTGCTCGACGAGCTGCGCCGCATCGGCGCCGACGTGCGCGGCGTGGTGCAGAGCCGCGGCGCGGCGACGACCCGCAAGACGCGCATCATCGCCCACCAGCAGCAGGTGGTGCGCCTCGATCGCGAGGACGGCGGCCAGGGCGACAGCCGCGCCGCAGCGCGGGCGCGCGGCTTCCTGCTGGCGCAGCTGCGCGCCTTCGACGTGGTGCTGATCTCCGACTACGGCAAGGGCTTCATCACCGCGCCGCTGTTGGCGGCGCTCGCCGGCCTGCGCGCGCAACGCCCGTTCCCACTGCTGATCGATCCCAAGCAGGTCAACTACCCGCACTACCGCGGCGCCAGCCTGCTGACCCCCAACCAGAGCGAGGCCAGCCAGGCCGCCGGCATCGAGATCCGCGACGCTGCCAGCCTGCGCCGCGCCGGCGCCGAGCTGCTGCGCCGCTGGCAGGCCGAGGCCGTGCTGATCACGCGCGGCGAGCACGGCATGTCGCTGTTCGCCGCCCAGGCGCCGGAGCGCCACTTCCCGACCGTCGCCCGGCACGTCTACGACGTCACCGGCGCCGGCGACACCGTCGTCGCCGCCTGCGCCCTGGCGCTCGGCGCCGGCGCCAGCCTGGAAGCCGCGGCGGTGCTGGCCAACCACGCGGCCGGCATCGTCGTGGGTGAGGTGGGAACGGCGACGGTGACGGCGGCGGAGTTGAAGGCGGATCTGCGCGTGCGGCGAACCACGCCACCAAGCCGCAGCGGCAGGGCCAATCAGTGAATCAAATGGATCATGCCCGACCCTAGCCCTAGCCCTAGCCCTAGCCCTGGATAAAACCAATCAGACTCGAGGCACTGGAGGCGGATCAATTTCACGCAGGGCAAGGGCTAGGGCTAGGGCTAGGGCTAGGGGAGACAGCGTATGCGCAGTATGACTGGGTTCGGGCAGGCGAGTTGGCAGGGCGAGGGGCGGCGGGTGTCGGTCGAGATGCGCAGCGTCAACCAGCGCTTTCTCGACGTGAAGTTCTCGCTGCCGCGCGAGTGTCAGGCGTGGGAGGTGGAGCTGCGCGAGATGGTCGCCGGGGCGGCGGAGCGCGGCAAGGTCGACGTGACCGTGTTTCGCGCCGGTGCCAGTGCCGACGACTTCAGCGTCGAGCTCAACGAGCCGCTGGCGCGCGCCATGCTGAGCGGCTGGCAGTCGCTGCAGAAGAAGCTCAAGCTGCCGGGGACGATCGACGTCGCCATGCTGCTCAACCGCGGCGGCGACTGCGTGCGCGTCGTCGAGCGCAAGGCCGACACCAATGCCGATCTGCCGCGCGTCCGCCAGCTGCTGGCGGCGGCGCTGAAGGACTTCAACAAGGCCCGCGACCGCGAGGGCAAGGCGCTGGCGGCCGACATGCTGGGGCGGCTGAAGAGCCTGCTCAAGATCCACGCCACCTTGCAGAAGCGCACCAAGGCGCTGCTGCCGGAGATGGCGCGGCGGCTCGAGGAACGCGTCGCCGCGCTGCTCGGCAAGGAGCTGATCAATCCCGAACGCCTGGCGCAGGAAGCCGCCGTGCTCGCCGAGCGCGCCGACGTCACCGAGGAGCTGGTGCGCCTCGACAGCCATCTCACCCGCCTCGGCGAGCTGCTGCGCCAAGCGGGCTCGATCGGCAAGGCGATCGACTTCCTGATCCAGGAGATCCACCGCGAGATCAACACCATCGCGTCGAAGAGCGCCGATCTCGAGGTGACCAACCTGACGTTGGAGGCGAAGGGCGAGATCGAGAAGCTGCGCGAGCAGGTGGCGAACGTGGAGTAAAGTCCGAGAGATCAAAGGGATCAGGTTCGACCCTAGCCTTAGCCCTTGCCCTTGCCCTGGATGAAATGGCTCCGGCTCGACTGCCTTGAGTCTGATCGGTCTCATTCAGGGCAAGGGCAAGGGCAAGGGCAAGGGCTAAGGCTAGGGTCGAACCTGATCCCTCTGATCCCTTTGATCTCTCGGCTCCCTTCGCCATCCCCCGTTTCGCCCGCACGCCCTCATCGTTTATATTCCCTCCATGCTGATCACGATCTCCGGCGTGCCGGGCAGCGGCAAGACCACCGTGGCGCGGTTGTTGGCGCAGCGGTTGGGGGTGCCGCATGTCTACGCCGGCGATCTGTACCGGCAGGAGGCGAAGCGGCGCGGGCTGAGGCTCGACGAGTTCAACGCGCTGTGCGAGCAGGATCATTCGATCGACCGGGCGCTCGACGACGCGATGGCGGCGCGCGCCCGCGCCGGCGACGTGGTGCTCGAGGGACGGCTGGCCGGCTATCTGGCGGCGGAGAATCAGCTGGCGGCGCTGAAGGTCTGGCTCGATGCCAGCGACGAGGTGCGCGCCCGGCGGGTGGCTGAGCGCGAGGGCGCCGAGTGGCAGGCGGTGCTGGAGGAGAACCGACTGCGGCACGGCTCGGACTCGGGCCGTTACAAGGTGATCTACGGCTACGACCTGGCCGACACCGGCGTGTACGACGTCGTCCTGTCGACCGACAATCGCACGCCGGAGGCGCTGGTCGAGGAGCTGGTGGCGCGCGCCCGGCAGCGCTTCGAAGGGGCCGGGAGCCGGCCATGACCGGCGCCGAGGAGCTGGTCAGCAAAGTCCGCTCCTACCACAGTGGCGCCGACGCGGAGCTCATTCGCCGCGCCTACGAGTTCTCCAAGGTCGTGCACCGCGGCCAGAAGCGGCAGTCGGGCGATCCGTACTTCATCCATCCGGTCGGCGTCGCCAGCCTGATCGCCGACCTCCGGCTCGACGTGCCCAGCGTCGTCACCGGCCTGCTGCACGACACGGTCGAGGACACCCTGACGACGCTGGAGCAGATCCACAGCGAGTTCGGCGAGGAGGTCGCCGGGCTGGTCGACGGCGTCACCAAGATCAGTCAGGTCAATTTCACCAGCCGCGAGGAGAAGCAGGCCGACAACTTCCGCAAGATGATCCTCGCCATGGCGCGCGACATCCGCGTCATCCTGGTCAAGCTCGCCGACCGCACCGACAACATGCGCACGCTCACCCACCTGGCGGCCGACCGCCAGCGCGAGATTTCGCAGGAGACGCTCGACATCTACGCCCCGATCGCCCACCGCCTCGGCGTCTCGTGGATCAAGAACGAGCTGGAAGACAACGCGCTGCGCCACCTGCGCCCCGAGGTCTACTACCAGCTCAAGCGCAACGTCTCGAAGAAGAAGGCCGAGCGCACGCGCTATATCAACGAGTTCAGCGGCGTGCTCTCGAAGAAGCTGGCCGAGGCCGCGCTCGAGGCCGAGGTGACCGGCCGCCCGAAACACTTCTATTCGATCTACGGCAAGATGCAGCGCGAGAACCTGCTCTACGACCAGATCTTCGACCTGGTCGGCTTCCGCGTCCTGGTCGACTCGGTGACCGACTGCTACGCGGCGCTCGGCGTCGTCCACGCCAACTGGAAGCCGGTGCCGGGGCGCTTCAAGGACTACATCGCGCTGCCCAAGAACAACATGTACCAGTCGCTGCACACCACCGTGATCGGTCTCTACGGCGAGCGCGTCGAGGTGCAGATCCGCACCCACGAGATGCACCGCGTCGCCGAGTTCGGCATCGCCGCGCACTGGAAGTACAAGGGCGGCCACGCCGTCGGCGCCGCCGAGGCGCAGCGCTTCGCCTGGCTGCGCCAGCTGCTCGAGTGGCAGCAGAACGTCACCGATCCGGCTGAGTTCCTCGGCTCGGTGAAGGAGGACCTGTTCAGCGACGAGGTCTTCGTCTTCACCCCGAAGGGCGACGTGCTGAACTTTCCTGACGGCTCGTCGGTGATCGACTTCGCCTACCGCATCCACTCCGAGGTCGGGCAGCACTGCGCCGGCGCGCGGGTCAACGGCCGGCTGGTGCCGCTGCGCTACCGCCTGCGCAACGGCGACACGGTGGAGATCGTCACCACCACCAACCAGACGCCGAGCAAGGACTGGCTCAACTACGTCAAGACCAGCCGCGCCAAGGCGCGCATCCGCGGCTGGCTCAAGTTCCAGCAGCGCAGCCGCAGCCTGGCGGTCGGGCGCGAGATCCTCGAGCGCGACCTGTCGCGCCATCGGCTCGACTTCAAGCGCCTGCAGAAGGACGGCAAGCTGCTGGAGGCGGCGCAGGCGCTGTCGGTCAAGGACGAGGAGACGCTGATCGCCGCGGTCGGCTACGGCAAGCTGACCTCGGCGCAGGTCCTCGGCCGTCTGCTGCCGCCCGACGAGCTGGCCAAGCGCGCCGACCGCGAGGAAGGCGCGCTGCGCAAGTTCTTCCGCCGCGTCGCCGGCCAGGGCACCGGCGTGCAGGTGAGCGGCGTCGAGGACGTGTTGGTGCGCTTCGGCAAGTGCTGCGACCCGTTGCCGGGCGAGCGCATCCTCGGCTTCATCACGCGCGGGCGCGGCGTCACGGTGCACGCCGTCGACTGCCCGCGCGTGCTGGAGAGCGATCCGCAGCGCCGCGTCGACGTCGCCTGGGAGAGCGGCGCCACCGGCGCGCGCGCGGTCAACCTCGAGGTGGTGTGCATCGACCAGCCCGGCATGCTGGCGGCGATCACCAAGTCGATCTCCGGCGTCGGCGTCAACATCAGCCGCGCCCAGGTGCAAAGCACGCCCGACAAGCAGGCGCTGAACAGCTTCGAGATCATGGTCGGCACCGCCGACCAACTCAACAAGGTGATCCGCGCCATCGGCAAGCTGAAGGGCGTGCTGCGCGTCAGCCGGCCGCGCACCTGAGGCCGTGCCGCAGGATCGTTCGCCGATGCACACCTCCTCGACGCGCTGGGCGCTCGGCATCCCGCACACGATCTGCCGCGCGCTGGGCGAGACGGCGCTGCTGGCGCAGACCGCGCACTACCACTGGACGACGCTGGCGCAGCTCGTCGGCTGTCCGGCGTCGCGGCTGGTCGATGCGGCGGGCCGCGAGGTCTACGCCAGCGTCTATCTGGCTGAGATCGTCGCGCCGCCGGCGCGCGGGCTGGCCAGCTTCGGGCCCGACGACGAACTCGCGGTCGAGGGGACGTTGGGCCGCTTCGGACCGAGCCTGCTCGACGGCGCGCACACGCTGCGGCCGGTCGGCGCCGACGGTCCGACGCTGGCGGTGCGCCTGTCGTTCGTCCTGGTCGGCCGCGGCGCCGGCGCCGACGATCTGCAGGTCTCGACGCCGTCGAACGCGCGCATCGATCAGGTGCCGCCGCTGGGTCGCGAGCCGCAAGCGTATCGGCAGGTCAAGGCGCTGCGCAGCACCGGCTTCGAGCCGCCGCCGCCGACCGCCCGGCGGCTGTGGCCGGAGGCGTACAGCGCCACCTATCCGATCAATCCCGACCGCGATCTCAACGGCGTCGGCCTGCTGTACTTCGCCAACTACGTCGCCTTCCTCGATGCGGCCGAGCGCGCGGCGTTGGTCAGCCTGGCGGGCCTGGCGCCGGCGCAGCTCGACGGGCGGGTGACGGTGCGGCGTCGCATCGCGTACTATGGCAACGCGCGCCCCTCGGATGCGTTGCAGGTCGGCGTCGAGGCCTTCGGCTTGGACGCCGAGGGGCGCCGGCTGCTGGTTCAGCAGCGCGTCTGTCGGGTCAGCGACGGGCGCCTGATCGCGCTGGCCAGCGCCGAGCGGCTGTTGATCGCCGCGTCATGAGAGGCGCTCGATCAGCCCGACGATGGCGCGGATCGACTCCAGCCGCTCGCTGCGCAGCTCGGTGCCGTCGAACGGCACGCCGAAGGTCTCCTCGATGTACGCGGCGAGCAGCGTGACGCCCATCGAATCGATCCACTGCTCGCTCAGCAGCGGCGTGTCGAGCGTCACCTCGGCCTCGCGCTGCGGCGCGAAGTTGCGCCGCACGAAGTCGAGCAGGGCCTGAGCGCGGGCGTCGTCCATCGGCGGCGGCGACCGCTATCAGACCGCCGGCGGCGCGTCGACCGCGTGCGCCGGTCAGCGCAGGCCGAGCAGCAGGCGCAGCAGGTCGGGGAGTCGCTCGGCGCTCGGTCCCTGGTAGGCGAGCAGCAGCGGGTTGAGCGAGCCCAGCGCCCAGACCAGCACCACCTGGCCGGCGATGCGCACGCGGTCGGGCAGCAGCGCGGCGACCGGGTGCCACTGCCGGCGCGTCAGGGTGGCGTGGCTGAGCACGGCGACGGTGTTGATCGCCGCCCAGAGGGCCACCGGCGCGAGGTAGAGGGGATGGAACTCGGGGCTCAGGAACGGCACGCCGACGGCGTGCCAGACGAAGCTGACGAAGAAGGTGGCGAGGATGTTGAACGACGGGTGGCGGCGGCCGCCGCCGAGCGGCCCGTAGACGTGCTGCACCAGCCAGTTGGTCAGCGTGCCGCGCCACGACCACCACAGCTCGGACGGGTTGCGGCAGGTGAGCAGGCCGGTGAAGTTGACCCGCAGGCGCACGCCGTAGAAGAGCGCGGCGCCGTCGACCAGGCGCCACGAGCCGAGCACCAGCAGCGCGCTGCGCAGGAACAGGGCGATGGCGCAGGCCCATGCTTCGAGCGCCGTCGCGCTGGCCTCGACGCGCGCCACCGAGATCACCATCGCCTGCGCCAGCACCACCAGCCCGACGCCCTCGGCGATGCGGCGCGCGGCGGCGCGGTGCTGGAGGCCCGCCGGGCGCGCCAGGTTGCGGCGGGCGAACTCGTCGTACACCTCGGGCGCGCCGAAGAAGCCCATGATGCCGGGGTAGAAGGCGAGATAGGCGGCGCAGTCGGCCAGCGCCGGTGGGCCGCTGCGGTGGGCGGTCACCATGAGGCTGATATGGCGCAGGGTGAAGAAGGCCAACAGTCCCTGCACGTACATGCCGGTGAAGACGTCGCGGCGGCGCAGCCAGAAGGCGGCGGCATAGGCCAACGCGATCAGCGCCGCCTGCACCAGTGCGACGCGGCGCGCGTCGCCGCGCCACCGGGTGTGCATCACCCCCAGGCCGGCGCTGGCCAGCGCGGTGG
>JBOHWA010000951.1:0-2565 GCA_050735855.1 Binatia bacterium | reverse complement strand
GACGAGCACCTCGCCCCACCCCCGGCGCCGAGGGACCGGCGCCCTCCAGGGGCCGGCCAGCGCGTCGACGTCGTCGACGTAGACGTGCGGACGCCCGCAGCGCGGCGAGCACCTCACCAGAGCGGCGTGCCCTCGTGGCGCACCAGGGCATGGAAGGCCTCGGTGAGCCGCTGGGTGATCGGGCCGGGCTTGCCGGCGCCGATCGTGCGCCCGTCGGCGACCGCGACCGGCATGAGCTCGGCGCCGGTGCCGGTTACGAACGCTTCGTCGGCGGTGTAGAGGTCGTAGCGCGTCAGGCGCGCCTCGGCGGCCGCAATGCGCGCTTCGCCGGCGAGCTCGAGGATGACGCCGCGGGTGATACCGCCGAGCGCGCCGTCCTGCGGTGACGGGGTGAGCAGCGTCCCGCCGCGCACGACGAACAGATTGTCGGCGGTGCATTCGGCGATGAAGCCCTCGGCGTTGAGCATGATCGCCTCGTGCGCGCCGGCCTGCTGCGCGTCGATCTTGGCGAGGATGTTCTTCAGGTAGTTGAGCGATTTGATGCGCGGGTCGACCGACTCGTGCGAGACCTGCCGGGTGGCGGAGGTCATGACGTTGATGCCGCCGGCGTACAGCTCGCGCGGGTAGACGCGCACGTCGTTGACGATGATGATCACGCTCGGCGTCGGACAGGACAGCGGGTCGATGCCCAGCTCGCCGACGCCGCGGGTGACGATCAGACGGATGTAGACGTCGTCGCGGCGGTTGCGCCGCACGGTCTCCTCGACCGCGGCCTGCATCTCGGCCGGTGGGAGCGGGATCTTCAGCGCCAGCGCCTGGGCCGAGGCGTACAGCCGATCGAGATGCGCCGCGTGGCGGAAGACGCGCCGGTGGTAGACGCGGATGCCCTCGAAGATACCGTCGCCGTACAGCAGCCCGTGGTCGAAGACCGAGATCTTGGCCGTCTCGCGGGGGTGGAACTCGCCGTCGATGTAAATCTGCATGGGGCGAAGTTCCGGGGTTGCCGGGCAGGTGTCAAGCGCGTTCAATTCACGAAGAAACGACTCGCGCGGCCGTTCCGCGGCGCGTCCGCTCGTCTGGAGCGCGGGCGTCCCTGCCCGCTTTGGCGGCCGAAGGCCGCCTCATCGCTCGCGCGAGGGCAGGAGATGGGGACAACGTCTGACCTGAGGCCAGGGCGTTGCGAAAGGTGACGCCGCTTATTCGTCGTTCTTCCTCGCGCGGGCAGGGCCGCCCTGCGGGCGGCAAGCGGGCAGGGACGCCCGCGCTCCAGATGTACGGGCGGGGTTTGCGGTGGAACGGCCGTTACACGCGCGGGAACTTCGGCGGGCGCTTCTCCAGAAAAGCCGCGACGCCCTCGCGGAAGTCGACGCGGCGGAAGCTCTCGAGCATGAGTTGGATCGCCTGGCGCTCGGCGTCGCCGAGGCTGGCGGTGAGATGCTCGTAGACCTGGCGTTTCATGATCGCCATCGAGGTCGGCGAGCAGTTGGCGGCCAGGTCGGCGACGTAGTTGTGTACGAAGGGCAGCAGCTCGGCGGTCGGCATGACGCGGTTGACCAGCCCGATGCGCGCCGCCTCCTCGGCGTCGACCTTGCGCGCCGAGTAGAGCAGGTCGAGCGCGTGTGCCGGGCCGATCAGGCGCGGCAGAATCCAGCTGCAGCCCCACTCGGCGACCAGACCGCGGCGCGAGAACGAGGTGGTGAAGGACGCCTCGCTGCCGGCGAAGCGCAGATCGCAACAGGCGACGATCGGCACCGCCATGCCCGCGACGGGCCCGTTGACGGCGGCGATGATCGGCTTGCGGATCGAGAGCAGGTACGTGTACGTGCCGCGAAACGAGTCGGCCATGCTGGCATCGCCGGGATCGGCCGCCAGCTCGGGCGGCAGGGTCGCGGCCCCCGCCCCGCCCTCGCTGATGCCCTTCAACATATAGAGGTCGGCCCCGGCACAGAAGCCGCGCCCGGCTCCGGTCAGGATGATCGCGACGACGCGCTGATCCTGCTCGGCCTGCGCCAGCGCATGCTTCACCTCGGCGCCCATGCGCTCGGTCCAGGCATTGAGCTGCTTGGGCCGGTTCAGGGTGATGACCGCGGCGGGCTCGGTCACTTCGTATTCAATCTGCTCGTACATGGAGCCTCCCAAGAAAATACGTGACCGGTGACCGGTGGCCGGTGACCAGTGGGGTCCCAACACCCATCACCGGTCACCGGCCAGTGGGCTATGCCCATCAATACCGCGCGGCGCGACCGCGACTACCACACGTAGACGCTGAGCGCGCTGATCCCAAGGTCCCTTCCCCCCTTGCGGGGGAAGGTCAGGATGGGGGGACGTCAGCGGGGACGCGAGCGTTGCGGCTCGAGCAACCCCCCATCCTGTCCTTCCCCCGCAAGGGGGGAAGGGACCCTCGGACTGCGCGCTGCTTGGTGCATGGCGAATGGGACTCGATCGAGAGCCGGTGGGCGGAGATCGCCTCTGTGACTCTGTGGCTCTGTGGTGAGGGTCTTTTCCGGGCTCATCGACGCGGGTCGCAGTCGAGCATGCGCGCGACGAAGCCGCGCAGGCTGAGAT
>JBOHWA010000950.1:0-2373 GCA_050735855.1 Binatia bacterium | reverse complement strand
TTCCCCCGCAAGGGGGGAAGGGACCTCGGGATCAGCGCCCGAGGATCGATATCCGGCCGCACCCGCCGCGACGGGCGGAGTTTTTTGGGCAAAGCCCGGCTTCCGGTTCCGGTGGCGCGGGTCCCCGTGCCCGTCTGGCGCGTCCACGTGCCAGCAGGGGCGGGGTTCACCGCCTGACGCTGATCCTGGCGCGCCGGAGCGCTCCAGACGGGCACGGAGGCCCGCGCTACCAAGACTGGGCGCTATCGGAAGCTGACCGGCATGTGCCGCAGCCCCGTGTGTTTGTTGCTGCGCGTCCACTCCACCGGGCCGGCGAGTGCGATCGCATCGAAACGCTCGAGCAGCCCGTCGAGCACGACGCGGATCTCCAGGCGCGCCAGCGCCGCGCCGAGGCAGAAGTGGCCGCCGTGGCCGAAGGCGAGATGCGGGTTGGGGGTGCGGCGCACGTCGAAGCGGAACGGGTCGGCGAAGACCGCCTCATCGCGGTTGGCCGAGGCCCACCAGAGGGTGACCTTGTCGCCGGCGCGGACGGTCTCGCTGCCGAGCACGACGTCGCGCGCCGCCGTGCGGCGGTTGTACGGCGTCGACGAGGCCCAGCGCAGCATCTCCTCGACCGCGCCGGGCAGCAGAGCGCGGTCCGCCGCCAACGCCCGCCACTGCTCGGGCCGCTCGCTCAGCGCCAGGACGCCGAGCGCGATCGAGTTGCGCGTCGTCTCGCTGCCCGCCGCGACCAACAGGTTGAAGAACATCTGCAGCTCGAGCTCGCTGAGCGGCTCGAGCCGGCCGTGCTCGCCTTCGACCTGGCCATGTACCACCGCCGAGAGCATGTCGTCGCCCGGGGCGCGCCGTTTCTCGGCGATCAGCCGGCCGCCGTACTCGAACATCGCGGCGCCCGCGGCCATGGCCTTCTCGCTCCGGCCGCCCAGGTCGCGGTCGTCGTAGTCCAGCGTCGCGTTGGCCCAGCCGAAGAGCTGGTGGCGGTCGGCCTGCGGCACGCCGAGCAGCTTGGCGATCGCCTGCAGCGGCAGCTCGGCGGCGACGTCGATGAGAAAATCGCAGCCGCCGCGCGCCGCCGCGGCGTCGAGGATCGCCGCCGTGCGCGCGCGCAGCTCGGCCTCGAGCAGCGCCAGCGTGCGCGGCGAGACGCTCGGCGTCACCAGACGCCGGATGCGGCGGTGGCGCGGGTCGTCCATCATGTTGAGCAGCACACCGGCCGCGAAGCCGGACGGCAGATCCTCGATCAACGTCCCACCACCGTCGCGCCCGCCGCCGCCGGCCGAGGACAACGCCGGCTCGCCCGCCGCCGCGCTGATGTCGGTGTAGCGGCTCAACACCCAGAAGCCCTCGCCGCCCGGGGTGTGCAGCGTCGGCGGGTGGAAGTAGACCGGCGCCTCGCGCCGCAGGCGGGTGAAATCGTCGTGCGGAAAGCCGGCCGCGAAGCGGTCGAGATCGGTCAGATCGAGATCGCCCAGACCCACCGCGCTGGCTTACCGCGCCGCGCGTGGGCAACGCCAGGCCGAGAGCGGAGTGGAGGGCGCCGGGCCCTCGGCGCCGTGCACGCGACGAGCACCGCGCCCCCACCCCCGGCGCCGAGGGACCGGCCCCTCCAATTGGCTGCCCAACGCGAGCGTTACCCGTCACGCTGTGGCATCAACGCGATGGAGGACCACGCCATGCGACTGCGACAGATCGCCTTCGCGGCCCGCGATCTCGATGCGACCGTCGCCGACCTGCGCGCCGGGCTCGGCCTCGGCGCGCCATTCCACGATCCCGGTGTGGCGATCTTCGGATTGCGCAACGCGGTGCTGCCCCTCGGTGACACCTTTCTCGAGGTCGTCTCGCCGGTCGAAGCCGAGACCGCGGCGGGGCGCTACATGCACCGCCAGGGTGGCGACTGCGGCTACATGGTGATGGTGCAGGTCGAGGACACCGACGCGGCCCGCCGGCGGGCCGCGGCACTCGGCGTCCGCACCGTCTGGAGCATCGACCTCGACGACATCCGCGGCACGCATTTCCACCCGCGCGATCTCGGCGGACCGCTACTCTCGGTCGACACGCCGACGCCGCCGACCGCCTGGCGCTGGGCCGGGGACGATTGGCCGCAGCGCTCCGCCGCCGGCGCGCCGGGCACCCTGGTGGGGGTCGAGATGACCTGCCCCGACCCCGCCGCGGTGGCGCACCGCTGGGCCGAGCTGCTCGGCCGCCCGCTGGCGCAGGCCGGCGCCACCTGGCGCATCGACCTCGACGGCAGCGCGTTGCGCTTCACCGCCGTGCCCGCCGGTACCGCCGGCGGCATCGCCGCCATCGATCTCTCCCTCGCCGACCGCGCCGTCGATCGGCACGTCTGCGCCACCCACCTGCGGACGCTGTGAC
>JBOHWA010000949.1:0-1923 GCA_050735855.1 Binatia bacterium | reverse complement strand
CATCCTTCGAGGCTCGCTGCGCTCGCGCCTCAGGATGACGGGGAGGGCCTGCGCCGGGACGATATAGCATCTCACAAAAAATGGCCGGGATTGCTCCCGGCCATTTTCATTTTCGCGATGACCCGTCTCAGCGCCGCGGCGGCGCGGTGCCGGGCGGGGGCGGCGGCAGCGACGCCTGCCCGCCATTGAGGAGCGGCGTGATGTTGCGGATCGTCACGCGCCGGTTGATCTCGCTCGGCCCGTCCGTCGGGTCCTTCGGATACTGTTCGCCGTAACCTTGCGAGGTCAGGTTCTCCGCGGGGACGCCGAACTGCTGGGTCAACAGCGTTGCAGCGGATTCAGCGCGGCGGTCCGACAGCGAAAGATTGTCGATGTCGGAGCCGACCTTGTCGGTGTGCCCTTCGATCAGGAACACCGCGCGCGGGTTGGCCTGGATCGCCCGGTTGAGGCCGTCGGCGATCACCTGCAGCTTCGCCGCCTGGTCCGGCGGGATCTCCCACGAACCGGTCGCGAAGTTGATGCTGTTGACGTCGATACTCGGCATCTGCATCCGGACATTGGGGCTGTAGCGGATTTCATCGAGCGAGTAGCGCCGGTCGATCCGTTGCACCGGCGGCGCCACCATCGTGTCATAGAGCACTTCCGGGGACGCCTCGTCCGCGCTGACGATGTAGCGGTCGTAGGGCATGCTGACCACGGGCGGCGGCAGGTCGACATAGAAGCCGCCGACCGCGCGCGGATCGCGGTAGGTGTTGTCGATGATGATGATCTCGCGGCCCCGTTCGTCGCGGCGGATGCGGCGCAGCAGCCGCCCGTCGCTGCCGACCACGGTGATGATCCGGCTGCCGTCGGGACGGATCACGACGGTTCGGGTTTCACCGCCGACGGTTTCGGTCTGGATGTCACGGGCACCATAACGGAAGCGATAGAGATCGTTGCCGCGAACGTATTGCTGCCCGCTCGGGTCGCGGATGATGATGCGGTCCGGCTCGGTATAGATGGTCCGGCCGCCTACGACGCTTTCTCGTCGCTGGCTGGCGAGACCGGCGATGGACGCGCCGACCACGGCGCCTGCCACCACGCCCGCGCCGATCGCGAGCGGCGTCATGTTCTCCCGCCGCGGCGGTGGCGGTGGCGGCAGTTGCGTTGTGACCGTGGGTGCGGCCCGGAAGGCCGGTGCAACCGTCGGCGGAGCGTTTTGCGTCCTGCCGGCCGGTGCTGTTGCGGCTGCCGAGCCAGGGACCACACTTGGCGCCGCGGCGCCCGCAGGCGGAGGCGCGGGCCGCGTACCGGGCAGCACGTTTTGTGCCGGACCGAATCCGGGAGGCGCGCCAGCCGCCGGCGCTCCGGCTGCGGGTGGTGCACCGGCAGGCGGCGTTGTTCCGGCAGCCGGCGGCGCAGCTGGCGGCAGCCCCGGACGCGTTGGCGGAGGCGCACCCGGAGGTGTCGTCGTCGGCGCGCCCGCGGCGGGAGGTATGCCGGGACGGGGCGTCGGTGCGGCGCCGGCGGGAGGCGTCGTCGAGGGCGCTGCTGCCGGAGGAGCGGTTGTCGAGGGGGCCGCGGTCGGCGGAGCCGTTGTCGTGGGCGGCGCTCCCGTGGGTGCTGCGCCCGGCGCTCCCGGCACACGCTTGGTGCCAGCCGGAGGCTGCCCTGTGCGCGGCGGCGCGCCTGGCGGTGTCGTCGTGGGGCTGCCTGCTGCGGGGGGCGGCGGCGGGGTGGTCGTTGCGGCCGGCGGAGGTGTCGGCGTGGTGCGCGCAGGCGGTGCCGAGCTCGCGGGAGGCGGCGGCGGAGGGGCAGGACGCGGGGGTGGCGCAGCCGTCGGCGGTGCCGGCGGAGCCGGTGGCTTCGGCGCAGCTGCCGGTGGTGGCGCGGGAGGAGGAGTCGGCCGCGGCGGCGGTGCTGCAGCGGGCGGCGGCGGGGGCG
>JBOHWA010000948.1:0-15862 GCA_050735855.1 Binatia bacterium | reverse complement strand
GTTCAGCACGGCGCCGAGGGCCGGCGCCCTCCACCAGGCTGCCACTCGCCGGCAGCGTGACTCACGGCGAGGCTGACCTGAGCCTCAAACTGAGCCACTACCCCGCGTGTGCGCCGATTGCCGGCGGCGCGGCGGTCGGACTAGGATGCCCGGCATGAAGCTCTGGTTTGCCCTGTCGGCCATCGGCCGCGACCGGCCCGGCATCGTCGCCGACCTGGCCGAGCTGATCTACGAATGCGACTGCAACCTCGAAGACTCGAGCATGACCATCCTGGGCAGCGAGTTCGCGGTTTTGCTGCTGCTGACCGGGGAAGGCCCGGAGATCAGCGAGCGGCTGTCTGTGGCCTGCAAGCGCCTGGAATGGGAGAAGCGGCTGACCGTCTTCTTCCGGCCGCTGGAGGCCGAACCGATCCCTTACCGCGCCAGTCAGCACGCCACGCGCTATGCGCTGCAGGCGGTCGGGGTCGACAAGGCCGGCATCGTCGCACGCCTGTCGCGCAGTCTGGCCGACCAGCGGGTCAACATCGCCCAGATGCAGACGTATTCGCGCCCTGAGCCTGAATCCGGGGCGCCGATCTATACCGTGCGGATCGTCATGGACGTGCCCGGCGCCGTCGACCAGGCGGCGCTGAGCGAGCGGCTCGAGGCGGTGGCGCGCGAGCTGTGTGTCGACCTGACGCTCGAGCGGGCGGACGGGTGATTCGGGGGCCGCGCGCCGCGGGCGCCGGACCCTCGGCGGGTGTTTGAGGAGTGAATTGACCGATGCGTCAGGGGCAGTGTACTGTCGCGTCTAAGTTCCCAGTTCAGGAGGTCTCCATTTGGCGTATCGCGGTCGCGGCCCTCGTTTCGTTCCACCCCCGGAAGAAACCCATCGTATCAACCGGAAAATCCGTGCTCCCCAGGTGCGCCTGATCGGAGCCGCCGGGGAGCCGGTCGGGATCGTTCCTATTGACGAAGCGTTGCGCCTCGCGGAGGTGGCCGGTCTCGACCTGGTCGAGATCGCCCCGACCGCACAGCCGCCGGTCTGCCGGGTGCTGGACTACGGCAAGTTCAAGTACCAGCAGCACAAGAAGGAAAACGAGGCGAAGAAGAAGTCGACCGTGACGACGGTCAAGGAACTGCGCCTCGGCTATCGCACCGACATCGGCGACATCAAGCGGCAGACCGAGAAGGCGCGCGAGTTCCTCGAAGAGGGCGACCGGGTCAAGTTCCTGCTGCGCTTCCGCGGTCGCGAGATGGCGTACCAGAACCTCGGCCGGGAGAAACTGCTCGGCGTCTGCGACGCGTTGAAGGATTGCGCCATCGCGGAGGGATCGCCGCGCATGGAAGGCCGTATGATGGGCATCCTGCTGGCGCCGTCGAAGAAGCGCAGCGCGCCCAAGCCGCCGAAGCCGAGCGCGCCCAAGGTGGCCAAGGAAGCCGGCGCCGCCAAGCCGGAAGCCGCCGAGGCCGAGGCCGAGGCGCCGGCGGCCGACGACAAGATCGAAGCGGGTTCGCCGACCTCGTAGGCGATCTCCTCAAAGGGCGTCCTTCTGCCAGCTAGGCGCCGGCCGCAGGCAGGATCCGCACCCGGCGTCCCTCGACGCGCAGGCGGCCCGCGGCGAAGAGGCGGATCGCTTCCGGATAGAGGTCGTTCTCCAAGGCGTGGATGCGCGCCGCCAGTGACTCGGGCGTGTCGTCGTCCAGTACCGCCACGGTGCCCTGCAGGATGATCGGTCCATGGTCGTACTGATCGTCGGCGAAGTGCACGGTGCAGCCGCTGATCCGCACGCCCGCATCGATCACCGCCTGGTGCACCTTGCGCCCGTAGAAGCCCGAGCCACAGAAGGCGGGGATGAGGGCCGGGTGGATGTTCATCACCCGTCCGGCGTAGCGTTGGCGCGGCTGGAACAGCGAGAGGAAGCCGGCCAGGACGATCAGGTCGACGTCGAGCGGGGCCAGCGCGGCGTGGATCGCATCGTTGAACGACTCGACGTCGGCATACGCCTTGCGCCCGACGACGTGGGCCGGGATGTGCGCCGCGGCAGCGCGTTGCAGGCCGCCCGCGTCGGGTCGCGAGGCGATGACCCCCACCACCTCGGCGCGCAACGAGCCGGCGGCGATGCGGTCGAGCAGGTTCTGCAAGGTCGAGCCGCCGCCCGACAGCAGCACGGCAAGGCGCAGCGGGCGGTCGCTCATCGGAAGGCGTGCTGCCGGTAGTGGCGCAGCTCCTCGATCGACTCGCGGATATCGTCGAGTGCGAGGTGCGCGTGGCGCTTCTCCGGTGGCGGTGGGCCGTCGGGATACCAGCGGCGGACCAGCTCCTTGACCGTGCTGACGTCGATGTTGCGGTAGTGCAGGTAGGCGTCGAGCTGCGGCATGTAGCGGGCCAGGAAGCGGCGGTCCTGATGGATCGAGTTGCCGCACAGCGGCGAGGTGTGCGCGGGGCAGAAGTCGCGCACGAACGCCAGCGTGCGCTGCTCGGCGTCCTGCATCGACACGGTCGAGGCGAGCACGCGGGCGCACAGGCCGGAGGCGCCGTGGTGCTCGCGGTTCCAGTCGTCCATGGCGTCGAGCAGCGCCGGCGGTTGGTGCACCGCCAGCACCGGGCCCTCGGCGACCAGCTGCAGCTCGCCGTCGGTGATCAGCGTGGCGAGCTCGAGGATGGTGTTGCGGTCGGGGTCGAGCCCCGACATCTCCATGTCCATCCAGACGAGATGCTGATCGCTCACTGCCATTTGCGCAGCTCGCGGCGCGCGATGGTCATTTTGTGCACCTCGTCCGGGCCGTCGGCGAGGCGCATCGAACGGCCGTCGCGCCACATGCGGGCGATCGGCGTGTCGTCCGACACCCCCATCGCGCCGAAGACCTGGATGGCGCGATCGAGCACCTGCATCATCATGTTCGGCGCGATCACCTTGATCATGGCGATCTCCTGGCGCGCCTCCTTCTTGCCGATCTCGTCCATCTTCCACGCCGCGTGCAGCACCATCAGGCGGGCCGCGTCGATCTCCATGCGCGAGTCGGCGATGAAGCTCTGGATGGCGCCCTTCTCGGCCAGGTAGCTGCCGTGCGTCCAGCGCTGGTTGGCGCGCTGGCACATCAGCTCGAAGGCGCGCTCGGCGGCGCCGATACAGCGCATGCAGTGATGGATGCGGCCGGGGCCGAGGCGGGCCTGGGCGATGGCGAAGCCGGCGCCCTCGGCGCCGAGCACGTTGGTCACCGGCACGCGGCAGTCCTCGTAGCGGATCTCGGCGTG
Organism: Binatia bacterium; assembly: GCA_050735855.1. Taxonomy (GTDB): domain Bacteria; phylum Desulfobacterota; class Binatia; order HRBIN30; family CADEER01; genus JBOHWA01. The sequence goes on along the minus strand of JBOHWA010000948.1, from coordinate 12,624 downwards.
GCCGCCGCCGCCGGTGTGGCCCATCACCGACACGGCGCGCACCAGGTTCAGTCCCGGGGTGTCGATCGGCACGATGATCTGGCTGGCGCGGCGATGCGCTGGCGCGTCGGGATCGGTGACCGCCATGACGATGGCGAACGCCGCCCCGTAGGCGCCGGAGGTGAACCACTTGTGGCCGTTGATGACGTAGTGGTCGCCGTCGCGCACGGCGCGGGTGCGCAGCAGGGTCGGATCGGCGCCGGAGACTTCCGGCTCGGTCATCGAGAAGCACGAGCGGATGCGCGCGTCGAGCAGCGGCTGCAGCCAGTCGCGCTGTTGTTCCGGCGTACCGAACTCGGCCAGGATCTCCATGTTGCCGGTGTCCGGCGCGGCGCAGTTGAAGATGCGCGAGGCGATGAAGCTGCGCCCCATCACCTCACACAGGACGCCGTACTCCCAGTTCCTCAGGCCGACGCCGTGCGTGTCGTCGGGAAAGAACATGTTCCACAGGCCCTGCGCCTTCGCCTTCGCCTGCAGGTCCTTGATGATCTGCGGCATGTGGTGCGGATCGCCGGAGGCGTGCACCTGTTCGGCGGCGACCGATTCGGCGGCGTAGACGTGCTCGTCCATGAACGCGATGACACGCTGGCGCAGGTCTTCGAGCTTCGGCGAGAAATGGAAATCCATGCGCGGATCCTCCCGGGACGGCTATGCCAGCTCGTGCAACGCCGTGGTGACGGCGGGTGTCAGGCGCCGGCAGACGGCGGCGTCGATGCCCAGCTGTTCGATCGTCTGGCTGATGGTCTCGCGCGTCTCGTCGGTGCCGCGCGCCGGCAGGAAGGCGCGCACCTCGCTGGCGGCCGGTTCCGGCGTGACCTGGGCGAGGGCGCGGACGATGTTCTGTTGCAGCATGGGGTCGAGCTTGTCGGTGATCTCGTCCCAGCGGTCGCGGACGAAGTGCCAGGCGGGCAGGCGCGAGGAGCGGGCGCCGAGCAGGCGGGCGAAGAGGTGGGCGCGGTCCTGTGGCCGCACCTCGTCGGTGACCGTCAGGGTCAGCGAGCGCTGCGTCAGCGCGGCATCCTCGAACGCGGTGAGGCCGAGCAGGAAGCGCTGCTCCTCCTCGGGATCGCTGGCGGCGGCGCGCTTGCGTTCGAGGTAGCGATCGTAGAGCGCGGCGTCGCCGCCGCGCGCCGCGATGCCGACCACGACCGACGCCAGGTTGGGATCGAGGCTCGACGGATCGCTCAGATAGCGCTGCAGGCAGCGCTGGGCTTCGGCTTCGACCGCCGCGTCGCCCGCCAACTCGCCGAGCGCCGCGATCGCGGTGGCGCGGCGCAGGCGATCGTCGGCGCTGTCGCCGGGACGCGGCGTCCAGCCGAGCGCGTCCAGGTGCGGGCGGAAGAACGTCGCGGCGAAGCGCTCGAAGGCATCGCGCGCGGCGTCGTCGACCAGGTTGGTGCTCATCCAGTAGAGGCGTTCGGTGATCGCCGAGAGCACGGCGCGATCGGTCTCGCTGCGGAAGCCGGCGAGCATGGCGAAGAACTGGTCGACGGCGACCTTGCCCGCCTTGACCAGGGCCCACTGATTGCCCACCAGGGCGAGGCGCTCGGGGGCGTTGAGGGCCGACTGCAGCACCGGCACCAGGCGTTCCAGCGAGGCGTCGTCGAGGGCGAAGCGGTAGAAGCCGGCGCCGTCGCCGTTGGGATAGAACCACTGCGCGTCGGGCAGATGGACGGTCGCGTCGCGCGTGTCGATGAGAACGCGATGCTCCTGCACGCCGGCCGCGGTGCCGTACCTGATCACCACCGGTGTCGGCCAGAGCACGGTGCGATCGCCGGCCGCGGTCGGGTCGGCGTGGAAGCGCTGTTGGTCGACGTGCAGCGTGTCGCCGCGCGCGGTGAAGCTGAGCAGCGGATGGCCGGGCTGCTTGATCCAGGCGTTGGCGATGGCGCCGACGTCGCGTCCCGACGCGGTGGTCAGCTCGCGCCAGAAATCGTCGGCGGTGGCGTTCGCCTCCCGGTAGCGCTCGAGGTAGGCGCGCACGCCGGTGCGGAAGGGGATGGCGCCGAGGAAGCCCTCGATCATGCGCACGACGCCGGCGCCTTTCCAGTAGGTGATGACGTCGAAGCGCTCGGTCGCCTGCTTGGCGTTCTTCACCTCGAACGAGATCGGATGGGTGGAGTCGAGGGCGTCGAGGTTGAAGGGGCGCACCAAGGTGGCGACGAAGTCGCGCCACATGCCCCACTCGGGCATCAGGTCGGCGGTCACCTTGTAGCCGATGAACGTGGCGAACGATTCGTTGAGCCACAGATCGTCCCACCAGGCCATCGTCACCAGGTCGCCCCACCACATGTGGGTGAGCTCGTGCGCCGCGGTGTAGAAGATGCCCTTCAGCGCCGGGGTCGAGGCGCGCTCCGAATCGGCGGCGATGGCGGTCAGGCGGTAGGTGATGGCGCCGGGGTTCTCCATTGCGCCGGCCTCGAAGTCGGGGATGCCGATGGCGTCGACCTTGCCGTACGGGTACGGGATGGCGGTGTAGTCCTCGAGATACTCGAGTGAGCGGGCGTGGGCGTCGCGCGCGAACAGCCCCTTGGCGGCCATGCCCTGCGGCAGGAAGACGCGCACCGGCACGCCGGTCTTCGTCTGCTCGATGGGCGTCGCGTCGTACGGTCCCACCGTGTAGGCGACCAGGTACGACGAGATCGGTGGCGTTTCGGCGAACTGCACTTCCTTGCGGCCGCCGCCGCGTTCGGTCTCGCGCAGCACGGCGCCGTTGGCGATGGCGACCAGGTGGCTCGGCACGATCAGCGTCAGGGCGAAGCGCGCCTTGAACTCGGGCTCGTCGAAACAGGGGAAGGCGCGGCGCGCGTCGGCGGCTTCGAACTGCGTCGCGGCGTAGCGTGCGCCATCCTTCTGTGAGCGGTAGAAGCCGCGCAGGCGCGCCAGGATGGCGCCGTGGAAGTCGATCTCGAGCTGCGCCGGGCCCGCCGGCAGCGGGGCGGCGAAGGTCAGGGTGACGGTTTCGGCCAGCGGGTTGAGCGCGGTGGTGGCGGCCAGGCGCGTCCCGTCGGCGAGGATCGCGTGCGCGGCGGTGAGGTCGAGCTCGGTGGCGTGCAGCGTCACGTGCCGGGTGGGGGCGTCGACGGTGAGGTCGATGCGCGCCTGCGCCGCGAAGCGCCAGGCGTCGAGGTCGATGTCGATGCGCAGCTCGTAGCGCGACGGCCGAACCGACCTGGAGAGACGAAAATCGCGATCACTCATGGCAGGCTAGATACCGTATCGGCCGAGGAGCGGCTAGGCACGGCCGACGCGCCGGTTGTCGCGAGCCAGGCGCCCTCCAGTTGCGCTCGACGTATTCAGCCGAGCACGTCGCGATCCAATCACTGAAGACGCGGCATGTGACTGGAGGGCGCCGGTCCCTCGGCGCCGGGGGTGGGGTGGGGCAACGCAGCGCGGCGAAACGCAAAGGGCCCGCCGACAGATGCCGGCGGGCCCTTGCGAGCAAGCGATCGAGGGATGATCAGCGCCGGCGCGCGCGCAGCGCGCCGGCCAGCTGCCAGGCCAGCGCCAGGGCGATCAGGACGCCGAGGGCGGCGGTGCCGTACTGATCGAGCGTCGGGATGGCGGTCGGCGGCTGTGGGCCGACGATGACCACCGGACCGCTGACGCCGTTGACCGTGTCGCGCGGGAAGATGCGCTCGCCGGCCACCAGCGCGCGGGTCAGGCCGATGCCGGTCGGGCCGTTGGTGAAGACACCCGAGCTGTTCGTGCCGCCGGTGCCGATCACCTGGTTGCCGTTCTCGGCGACGATCTCGATGCCGGGCGCCGCGATGTTGCGGGCGCCGCTGCCGAAGACGCGCGTCGAGCCGCCGACCGCGCCGGAGGTGATGCGCGGTGTCGGCACCGGGGTCGCGGTGGCCGTGGCGGTGATCGTCGCGGTCGCGGTGATGGTCGCGGTCGGTGGCGGGGTCAGGGTGCTCGACGGCGTGAAGGTCACGGACGGCGTGAAGGTCAGCGTCGCGGTCGCGGTGATCGTCGCGGTGTTCGCCGGGGTGTTGGTTTGCGACGCGGTTGGCGACGGGCCAATCGTCGGCGTGTCGGTGACGGTCGCCGTGGCGGTGCGCGTCGCCGTGCTGGTCGGCGGCACCGTGTTGGTGTTGGTCGGCGTCGCGGTGACCGTCGCGGTGCTCACTCCTGTCGCCGTCGCCGTGCTGGTCGGCAGCTGCGGTCCGACGGTGATCTGACCGTTGACCGGTTCACAGGACGGCGAGCCTTCGTTCAGCTGACAGCCGTTGGGGATCAGCGGAAAGGCGCTGAAGGTGAGCGGGGCGACGCCGTTGCTCTTGCCGGTGAAGGTGATGGCGAGCAGCACGCCACTCCCATTGAGCGGCACACTGCTGCAGGCCATCGTCACGGTGACACGGCCGGCGTCGGTCAGGTTCACCTGGGGCGCGTCGCAGGTGCTGGCGAAGGCGCCGCGCTGGACGTCGGTCACCAGGTCGACGTCGGCGATCGCCTCCGGGTAGGTGATGCTGATCGCGGCGCCTTCCAGATCGGTGACGCTGGCGATCGAGACGTCGACGACGACCGTCTGACCGACGGCGTTGATGACGGCGTTGGCCGGCAGGGACACCTGCACGGCCGAGGCGGCGGCAGCGGTACTCAGAACGGCGGCGAGTGCACCTACGATCGTGTTGAGAACGCGACTACGAGCGCTCGCTCTCCGAAACCCCATTCCTCATACCTCCCGAAGCTACCCTGACGCCCTGCCGGTCATCTCAAAAACACTTCGCCGACGTTGTAGGGCGGCGGCGCGCTCGATGTCAAGCAAATAGCCGCGCAAATCCGCCTCCGTCAATGCCAAAGTAGAGGCCGGAAAGGGGGGTGTGGGAGGTCAGCGCGCCGTGCCGTGGGTGACGACGCGAGCGGTGGTCTCGTCGACCTGTGCGGCTTCGAGATCGATGCCGTCGTCCGGCGAGTTGCTGGCGAACTCGACCATCAGGATGGCGCCGGCGCTCGCCTGGATCGGCGTACCGCTGGCCAGGCTGAGACGCAGGACGCCGGGCTGCGAGCTGGCGCTGACCAGCGCCTCGGCGGCGGCGCCGCGCGGGCGCGCGCCGGCGTAGGTGAGGTGGTCGGGAGCGTAGCTGAGGACCACATCGAGCGCCTGGAAGGCGGCGTACGCCTGGACGTAGATCGGCACCTGGATACGTCCGCCGCGCACCTGGCGGGGCACGCCGGCGTGGACGACCGCACGGCGTGACGCAAGTTGGCGCAGGGCGCCGCCGTTGGCGGTCGTCCAGTTGCCGGTGCAGTCGCCGAACAGGATGGCGTCGAAGTCCTGATTGCTTGCCGAGTCGACCAGCGGGTTCAGCACGATGCTGCCCTGCAGGCAGCGACCGCTGCCGATCGAGGGGTTGATGACTTGCTGATTCTGCGCCGGGTCCGGCGAAGGGTAGAAGAGCCAGTCCGAGCCGCACAGGTCGGCGACCGGCAGGCGATCGAGCACGCCGGCGCTGAACTGCAGGATGCGCACGGCGTCGATGGCGCTCAGGGTGCCGTCGCCGGTGACGTCGCAGGCGAGCGACTGCAGGCCGTTGAAGTGCTGCAAGCCGGCGATCGCCTGCAGGACGCGGGCGGCGTCGAGCGAGCTGACGGCGGTGCCGAAGCCGCCGGTGCGGTTCGGCTGGACGCCCCAGGTGCCGAGGGCGATGTCGTTGGCGGCGAAGTTACCGGCCGAGTTGGTCTGGGCGGTGAAGCTGGTCGGGCCGGTGAAGCCGACCTGGACGCCGGGCACGGCCTGCTGGTTGGCATAGTACTTCACCCCGCCGAGGACGGCGCCGCTGCCGCTGTCGGTCGGCGTGCGGGTGGCGGTACCGGTGCGCGTGCCGGTGGCGGTGATCGTCGGCGTGCGAGTGGCGGTGCCGGTGCGGGTCGACGTCGCGTTGGGCGGCGGCTGCGTCGGCGTCGCCGGCGCCGGTGTGGCCGTCGCGGTGAAGCTCGCCGTCGGCGTCGGCGGCGCCGCGCCGTCGAAGGTCACGAGGCGCATGCGGGCGTCGTCCTTGGTGGAGATGAAAAGCATGCCGCCGTCGGCGGCGATCATGACACCGCTCGGCTCGCTGAAGCTGGCCGCGGTTGCCGAGCCGCCGTCGCCCGAGGGGCCGTACTGGCCGTTGCCAGCCACCGTCTGGATGGTGAGGCCGATAGCGTCGACGCGACGCACGCGGTTGTTCTGCGAGTCGGCGAAGTAGAGATTCGATCCGCCGTCGAGCGCCAGAGAGGTCGGCACGTTGATCTTCGACAAGATGGCGAGGCCGAGGTCGCCGGAGAAGCCGCCGATCCCGTTGCCGGCAAACGTCGTGATCGTGCCGTTCGCGACCCGACGGATGCGGTCGTTCTGTGAGTCGGAGATGTAGAGCACGCTGCCGTCCGGGCTGACGGCGACATCCCATGGCGTGCGCAGCTTGACGCCGCTGGCCGTAGGGGCAAGCCCGTCGCCGCCGTAGCCCCAGGTGCCGCTTCCGGCCACCGTGGTCATCGTATCGCCGCTGACCATGCGGACCCGGTTGTTGTCGGCGTCCGCGATGTAGAGGTTGCCGGCCGCGTCGAGGTCGATGCCGAGCGGCGCCGCCAGCGACCGTTGCGTCGCGGGGCCGTCGCCGTTGAAACCCCAGCTGCCGTTGCCCGCCACCGTCGATATGACGCCCGTGCGGCTGATGCGGCGGATGACGTTGTTGAAGGTGTCGCAGATGTAGACCAGGCCGTTATTCGCGTCCACGGCCACGTCGTGCGGGGTATTGAGCCGCGCCGCGCGGGCGTCGCCGCCGTCGCCGCTGTAGCCCGACACGCCGGTGCCCGCGATCGTGTGGATGTTGCCCGTCGCGCCGTCGACGTAGCGCGCCACGTGCATACTGCCGTCGGCGAAGTAGACGTTGGGGAACGGACCGGCTCCGGCCACGGCCTCGCCGCCGCGCGGATTGACCTGCGCATCGACAGCCGGGCCGCCGTCCCCGAGGCCGCCGCCTACCACCGACTGGATGGTCTCGAAGTTCTCCACCTTGCGGACGCGATTGTGCGAGGATGTCGCCTGATCGACTGTCTGGGACAGCCAGACGTCGCCCGGTGTGGTCGCCACCACGCCCCACGGCATGTAGATGGAGGCCTGTGTGGCGGCGCCGCCATCGCCGGTGTTGCCGGCGATGCCTGTGCCGGCGACCGTGGTGATCACCTGCGTCGATGCATTGACCATGCGGATGCGGAAATGGCGGCTGTCGGCGATCAACAGGTTCCCGGCCGAGTCGACGGCGATCTGCACCGGATAGCTCAGCACCGCTTGAGTCGCCTGACCACCGTCGCCAATCGTGCCACCCTGGCCGATCACGCCGCCGCCGGCGACGGTGCTGATCACCCCGCTTGCCGAGACCTTGCGGATGCGGTCGCTACCCCAGTCGGCAATGAACATATTGCCGTTGCTGTCGAAGGCGATGTCGGATGGGCTGCGCAGCGTCGCGGCGGTTGCCTGCCCGCCATCGCCACCGGACCCTTGGGTGCCGGTGCCCGCGACCGTGCTGATGACGCAGGTCGCCGGCGTGCAGCCCGGCGGGCCCACCTTGCGCACTCGGCTGTTGCCGAAATCCGCGATGTACACACTGCCGTCCGGGCCCACTGCCACACCGTACGGTGTCGAGATCGCTACCTGGTTGGCCAGGCCCTCGCCCGTATACGTTTGCTGGCCAGTGCCGGCGAACGTGCTGATCTGCCCGCCTGGCGTGACCTTGCGAATGCGATTGTTGGAGGAGTCAGCAATGTAGGCGTTGCCCGCGCTGTCGACCGCGACATCGAGCGGGAACTTCAGCGACGCGTTCTGTCCCTGACCGCCGTCGCCTGAGAAACCTGGAGTTCCATTGCCGGCGATAGTTTCAATCAGGCCAGACTTGCCGTCGACGCGGCGCACGCGGTGGTTCTTGTAGTCGGCAATGTAGAGGTTGGGCGACGCGGCAGATCCAACCGCGACGAGCCCGCGCGGGTCGATGGTGGCGTTGATGGCTGCGCTGCCGTCACCGCTTCCGCCGCCAACATATGTATCGATCACTGCGGCGACCGCCGCCGGCGCACTGCCAACCGTACACAGCGCAACGCCTGCCAGCATTAGCAGGGCCAGCTGTGTGCCAACCGCGCGCCGCGTTCGAGCGCTGATGTTCATCCGACCTTTTAACCGCGCCACTGATCTGTTCCCCCGCACCACTGGGTCGGAGCACGGAACATGCCAGATCGGTCGTTCCGGTCTCAGCTCGACCGGGGTCCCGCTACTGGCGAGGTCTCTTGCCAGATCGCAAGGGCGCACACAAGCTTGCGCCGGCGTGCGCCAAAATCGTACGGATTCCAGCGGCACTTTATTATCGCTAATTCTCGATGAGAGGGATGGTGGCCGCCAGTCGCGGCCGGGGGAGGCTACTGTCGGGAGGACGGACCGGACGGCCGGGCATGCCTTCGAGGAGATGCATCCGGCAGTCGGATTGTTGCGAAAAGAAATCTGACCAGCTCGGCGCAAGGGTGTATACCGACCGCGATTGTTGCGTTTGTACTTGACAGCATTCCGGGGCGATGGTAAGCGCAACGCGGTCGTTTGGAATTGGGGAATTGTCCCTGCAGCGGGGCTGCGAGACCGGAGGTGGAGAACCATATGAACTTGATGATGCGTCGCAGTTTGAGGGCGTTTGAAACTGGCAGTCTCGCGACCGTCGGGCTGGTACTCGGCTTGTCCCTGGCCGTGCAGGCGCAGATCTCGGAGACCGAGTTCCGCGCCGGTGACGGCACAGCCTACCAGCTGTTGCGCTTCGCGCCGCCGGTATCGACTGGCGTAGATCGCCTGCGAGTGACCGCAGTCGCCGGCTCTTCGTCGGGTGTGGGTGGCTGTAACATCACGGGCAATATGGCTGGCGCCGTCACCGCTGCGATCGCCGGGCCGCTGCCGGCGGGGCAGCAGCTGCATCCGTACAGTGCGATCACGCGCACCGCGATCCTGGCCCCGAATGACATCGCCGCCGTCGCGTTCGATCAGAACAATGCCGGACGTCTGACCCTCGGCACGGGCGGCGCGGCTCTCAACGTCTGTCGCGTCGGCTTCGACTGCACCGCTCAGCCGAACGTGCAGACGCTGGTCGGGCTCGACCAGAGCAGCGTCAATGGCAACGGCACTATCCCGGCAGCGTGCATTGCCAACGGCGTCTCGGCCGGTCAGCTGTGCGACGGCAACAACGCCCGCAACGCGTTCGCGTTTGGCATCCCTGCGACGAACAATGTCTGCGACAACCCGGCTCAGTTGACCGCCAGCACGACGATCTGCGCGAACGAGCCGACCGACGGCTTCCAGCTGCTGCTCGGCCATGCCGTCGTGTTCGTATACAACAGCAGCCTCGCGGGCATCGGGTTCGAAGTCGGCTCCTCGGGCTTCACCATCGCCACGGACGACAACAATCCTCCGGCGTGCGTGCCGCCGCTCGGTGGTGGCTCCGTGGTCGGTGCGACGACGCGCCTCGACAGTCTGCCGGCGCAGCCGCTGCCGACCGATACCCCGACCCTGACGCCGACCCTGACGTCGACGCCAACTCTGACGCCCACCTTGACGCCCACGCCGACAAACACTGCAACGGCGACCTTCACGGCGACCGAGACGTTCACGCCGACGGCGACGCTCACCCCGAGCAGCACCGCGACGGCGACGTTCACCCGCACGGCGACGGCGACACAGACCAACACCCCGCCGCCGACCCCGACGCGTCCGCCGATCCCGGTGGTGCCTTCGCCGACCAGCCCGGCCGGTCTCGCGATGATCGGTGGCCTCGGCATAGGTCTGCTCTGGGCGCTCCGTCGCCTGGCTGCGCGCGGCGGCGCCTGATCTGGCTTCTCCGGAACTGTTCTGAACGCGAAGGGGCTCCGATGAGGAGCCCCTTCTTTTTTGCGTCTGCCAGAACTTGCGGTCTAACTGCGCTATTGAGCGATCTTTTGGCTTGACTGTGGAACCTGGGGCGTGTACATCGCGCACCAGGCTAGCACTCGGCGGAGTGCCGTTGAGACGGGGTGGAGTATCGATGACGGCAATGTACCAGCGCGGACGCACTCACTTTTCGGCTCTGAGGCACGCTGCTTTGGCCGCGCTCGTGATCGCGGCTTTCGCAGAGGGCGTCCAGGCGCAGTATACGCAGACCGAGTTCCGCGCCGACGACGGCACAGCCTACCAACTCATCCGCGCCCTGGCGCCGATCGGTGGCAACGCTGATCGCGTCCGCGTCACCACCGTCGCCGGATCGTCCAGCGGTGTCGGCGGATGCAATCTCTCTGGGAGCATGTCCGGCAACCCTGTTGCCGCCATCGCCGGTCCGCTGCCTGCGGGGCAGCAGCTGCACCCATACTCGCAGATCGTCCGCACCGACGTCGTCACGCCGGGCAACACCACCGTCGTCTTCGATCAGTCGTTCGGTGGGCGCCTGACCCTCGGCAGCGGCGGCGGCGCGCTCAACATCTGCAAGACCGGCTTCGACTGCACCGGCGAACCGAACATCCAGCCACTGGTTACGCTCGATACCGTCAGCGCGAGTGTGCCGGCCGCCTGTATCGCCAACGGTGTGTCGGCAGGCCAGCTGTGCGACGGCAACAATGCCCGCAACGTCTTCGCGTTCGGTCTGGCGGCCGCGGGCTCGCCGCCGGTCTGCACCAACCCCGGGAACACCACCGCTTCAACGACCGTCTGCGCGGCGGAACCGACCGACGGCTTCATGGTCGACGTGGGAGAGGCCATTGTCTTCGTCTACAACAGCAGCTTGGCCGGTATCGGTTTCGAGGTTGGTTCGGCCGGATTCGGCATCGACACCAATGGCGACGAAACGCTGGGCTGTATCCCGGCGAATCCGGTGGTCAGTGCGGTGACGCGGCTCGACAGTCTGCCGGCACAGCCGCTGCCCACCGATACGCCGACCAACACCCCGACCAACACCCCGACCAGCACGCCGACGGCGACGCCGACCAACACCCCGACCGCAACGCCGACGTTCACGCCGACCAACACGCCCACCAATACACCGACCAACACGCCGACGGCGACACCTACGAGTACACCGACCAACACGCCGACGGCGACGCCGACGTTCACGCCGACCAATACGCCGACGAACACGCCGACCAACACGCCGACGGCCACGCCGACGTTCACGCCCACCAACACGCCGACGTTCACGCCGACCAACACGCCGACGGCCACGCCGACCAATACGCCGACGGCCACGCCGACCAACACGCCGACGGCCACGCCGACCAATACGCCGACGTTTACGCCGACGAACACGCCGACGTTTACGCCGACGAATACGCCTACGGACACGCCGACCAATACGCCGACGGCGACGCCTTCGTTCACGCCGACCCGCACGCCGACGGCCACCCGCACGCGTCCGCCGATCCCGGTGGTCTCGTCGCCGGCCAGCCCGAGCGGTCTGATCCTGATCGGCGGCCTGTCGATCGGCCTCCTCTGGATGCTGCGCCGGTTGGGAAAAATCGGCGGCTGATCGCCGTCGAACCTAGTTGACCCGAGAGAAAGGGCCCCCCGCGCGGGGGCCCTTTTTTTTGCCTGATCTGGCGTGTCGGAGATTGCTCCCGCTCTCCAACACGGCGCTCGCGGGGGTCGAGACTCAGAGCCGCTGCAGCTCCGCGCTGCCGATGGCGGCGCGGTCGCCGTCGCTGTTCTCGATGGCGAGGTCGCAGATCAGCCGCGGGCCATCGGGGCGGACGTGGTGCTCGACGACCACGGCGCGCAGCGTGATCGGCTCGGCGGCGATCAGCGAGAGGCGGAAGGTGGCGCTCAGGCGGCGCAGCTCCCAGGCGGGCAGCGCGCGGCGCAGCAGCGCCTCGAGCAGCGCCGACTGCACAGGGCCGGGGACGATGACGTTGCGGTAACCGAGGCTGTGGGCGAATTCCCGGTCGACGAACAGCTGTTCGCCGCCGCCGACCCAGGCGGAGTAGTGGCGGACCGCGTCGGCGTCCGGGGCTGGCCGGCGTTCGAAGCCGATCTGGTCCCCGACCTCCGGTTCGTGCCGCGCCGCTGCCGACCGCTCGTGCGCGGTAGCGCGGCCGCCATCATCCGCCGGCTGAGCGGGCTGGGGGGCGGCGGCGCGTTGCCAGCGAACGATCTGCTGATCCTCGACCAGCGCGTGCACGGCTCCATCCTCGGCGACGATCGAGGCGCGGCGGACGACGACGGTGAGGGCGCCGCTGCGACCGCTCTTCTCGAAGACATCGGCCAGCCGGGTCCGTATCTGGTAGCGCCCGGGCGCGGTCAGCGGGCGTTCGATGGTGATGTGATGGCCGGCGTGCACGCTCAGCGTCTGCGGTGACAGCTCGACCTCCGGTTGGGGGCCGCCGCGCAGCGCCAGGGCAAGGCCGAGCGGGGCGCGGTCGCACGGACCGGCAGCGAGCTCGGGGTCGCAGACGGCGCGGCCGTAGTCACGGATGAGATCGCGGGTGACGTCGACCGTGCCGAGCTCGATGTCTCGCCCGAGGAGGCCGGGTGGGACGCGCAACATCGGTGCCGGTGCGGTCAGCTGGACGCTGTGATCACGCCCACCAGGGATCGGACGCGGGGCTCGCTGAGAA
>JBOHWA010000947.1:0-3483 GCA_050735855.1 Binatia bacterium | reverse complement strand
CGCTGGGACTCGAGCCACCCCCCATCCTGTCCTTCCCCCGCAAGGGGGGAAGGGACCCTCGAACGTGGTGTCGTCAGGGTACGGAAGGACGAGGCTCGATAGACGAGCCCCTGCTGCCTGGATCTGCTCGCCGCGGTGCGCCGCCGCCCCCGCTTCCGACCCACCACGCACGCTCCCGATCGGGGGTTCAGAACTCCGCGCTCGGCACGATCAGCGTGCCGGCCAGGATGGCCTGCTGCGCGGCGTCGACCTTGGCCTTCGCGTCGGCGGGTACCTTGGCGGCGAGCGCGGCGTTCCACTGCAGGGAGACGACGCCGTCCTTCATCCCCATCTTTTCGATCTGGGCGACGAAGGTGCCGTCCTTGACCTGGCGCGCCACCGCGACGAAGGCGCGCGGGATGTCGATCACCGCGCTGGCCAGGACGACGGTCGGGGCGACGTCGTTCTGGTTCTTGTTGGCGCCGAAGGCGTACACGCCGCGGTCCTGCGCCGCCTGGAAGACGCCCAGGCCGGCGGCGTCGGCGTTGTGGAAGAGGAAGTCGGCGCCCTGTTGGATGAGCGCCAGGCTGGCCTCTTTGGCCGCGCCGACGTCTTCCCAGTTGCCGACGTAGCTGGTCATCACGACGAAGTCGGGCCGGACCGATTTCGCCCCGGCCTCGTACGCCTGGATCGTGCTGGTGACCGACGGGATGGCCATGCCGCCGACCGCTCCGGCCTTGCCGGTCTTCGACAGCAGCCCGGTCAGCATGCCTTCGAGGTAGGTCGCCTCCTCGAGCATGAAGCGCAGCGGGGCGACGTTGGGGCGCACGGTGTTGCCGGAGGTGGTGATGAAGACAGTCTTCGGGAAGCCGGGCGCGACGGCGGCGGCGGCATCCTGGAACTCGAAGCCGTGGCCGAAGATCAGGTTGAAGCCGCGCTGGGCGAAGTCGCGGAAGCCGGACTCGAAATCGGCCGGCGTCTTGGTCTGCACCTGCGCGATCTCGGCGCCCAGCTGATCGCGGATCGCCAGCAGGCCTTCGTAGGCGAGCGCGTTCCAGCCGGCGTCGCTGACCGGCCCGGGGCTGAGCAGCGCGACCTTGAACGTGGCAGGGGCGCCGGCGGCCGGCGGCTCGGAGCGCGAGCACGCCGCGCAGGCGAGCAGGGTGGTCAGCAGCAGGGCGGTGCGCAACATTCGCGGCAGCCTACCGGAGGAACGGCAGGCCCACAACGCGCGGCGGTGCACCCATCGCGGCGCGCGTGGTAGATTGCGTTCAATGGCGGCGCGCAATCACTACGTCCTGGTGATCCTCGACAGTTGCCGGTTCGACAGCTTCGTCGCGGCCAACCCGCGCACCATCCTCAAACTCGGGCCGCTCGAGCGGCGCTGGAGCTACGCGTCGTGGACGGCGCCGTCGCACTACAACCTGCTGATGGGGCTGCTGCCGCACGCCAGCCCCACGCACGTGCACGCCTCGGAGTACTACAAGCGCGACTTCGCCAAGTATAGCGAGCGGCTCGGCGCCGACGGCGTCGAGTTTCGCCAGCTGTTGCCGTCTTTGTACCTGCCGACCTTCCTGCGCCGATCGCTCGGCTATCGCACGCATGCGCTGGTCTCGCTGCCGGTGCTGAACGCGGCGACGCCGCTCAACCGCGACTTCGACTCGTTCACGCTGATGCCGACGCACAACGACATGGCGGCGATGGTCGACCGGCTCGCCTTCGCTGGCGACGGGCCGTCGTTTCACATCCTCAACGTCGGCGAGACGCACTATCCGTTCGCGCTCCCGAGCGAAGCCCCGAACCAATGGCCGCAGCTCGCCGGCGTGCACGGCGTCTTCCGCCATCTCGACGCGCAGATGGTCGGCGGCCGACTGGTCGAGGCCGACGCCCCGACGCCCTTCGACCAGGCGCAGCTCGACCACCTGCGGGCGCGCCAGATCGACGCCGTGCGCTACCTCGACGGCGTCTTCGAGCGCCTCTTCGATCTCGCGCCGCCCAACACCTACGTCACCGTCACCGCCGACCACGGCGAGCTGTTCGGCGAAGAGGGCTACTTCGGCCACGGCCCGATCCAACACGACAAGGTGTTCGAGGTGCCGCTGGTGGAGGGACGCTTGCGGTGAGGCGCCGCAGGCGCCTCACCCCTTCTGCTTGTAGTAGTCGATCAGAAAATCGGCGATCTCCGGGCGCAGGATGCGCGGATCGGGGCGGTCGCCCTTGGTCAGCGCCTCGCGCACGGCGGAGCCGGAGATCACCACCGGCTTCTCGTCCGGGTGGTTGTCCATCAGGTCGACGCGGCCGGCGCTGTCGTAGTACGCGGCGAAGCCGATGTTGCACGGGCGGATCTGCAGTGCGCCGCGCAGGTTGTTGAAGATCTCCTGAGCGTCGAAGTCGCCCCAGATCGCCTTGCCGTCGTCGTACGGCGCGTCGGCGTGCTTGCGGCCGATGACGATGTCGGTGAAGCCGCAGTTCTGGCGGTAGACGCCGTGCATGACCGCTTCCTTCGGGCCGCCGTAGAGCATCTTGATGTCGAGGCCGACCAGCTCGAAGACCTCGGGCAGGTCGTAGCCGCGCTCCTTCCAGAGCCCCTCGTCCTTGTCGCCGCGGCCGAGCAGTTGCTGGTCGCGCAGGGTGCGGTAACACTTCATGCGGACGCGGGCCGGGACGTCGTCGCCCTTGAGCTCGCCGATCAGCGGGTTGAGCACGACGCCGGCGAAATAGCCGAGGCGGGTGAGCTGCTCGACGCCGGCGACCAGCGCGTACTCGTGGGCGCGGTGCAGCGGGTTGCGCGTCTGGAAGGCGAGGGCGCGTTCCCAGCGGCGCTCGGCGATCAGCGTGCGCACCTGGCGCGGGGTGAGGATGTAGGAGCCGTACTCGGCATCGATCGGCTGCGGCAGGGCCCACAGGTCGCCACCGATCAGCTTGGTGCGCGGGTCGTCGACGATCATGTGGCCGCCCGGGTGATCGGTGCGCTTGGTGCCGTAGAAGCGTTCGACGTGCTTCGGCTTGTCCCAGTCGAACAGGCTGTTGACCCGCAGCACGCCGACGATGGCGCCCTCGAAGGTCAGCGCGGCGGCGTGGCCGACGCGCACCTTCTTGGCCTCGTCGTCGGTGAGCGGAAAGGAGATCGGCGCCGTCCAGGCATAGCGGCGAAAGCCGAACTCGAGCGCCTCGGTGTCGAGCACCGCGTGCCAGGTGTCCTCGTCCATCGGGCCGCTGAGCGGCGACAGGGTGCCGTCGGCGATGCGATAGACGGTCGACAGGTCGGCGCGGGTCATCTCGATGCGCGGCATGGCCCCTGCCTCGGCGAGGAACTGCGAGCGGCGCGAGAGCGGGACGGTGCGCGAAACAGGGGCTTCCAGGCCCCCGTGGACCGGTACGAGGTCGGGCATCTTTAGGAACTCCTTTGGGATCAGGCGTAGGGGACCCGCGGGCGCGGGCCGATCAGCGACGAACGCCGGGCAGCATCCCCGAGCGTTCTGGGAGAGTCAAGCTAGGTTGGAG
>JBOHWA010000946.1:0-5511 GCA_050735855.1 Binatia bacterium | reverse complement strand
GTGCAGACGCCGTCGAGGCAGCCGCCGACGCTGCTGGTGAGGAAGCAGTCGAGGCCGTCGGTGGTCGGCTGGCTGGCGCAGGTGCCGTCGGCAGCGGGGTAGTCGTACGTACAGCTGTTGCCGTCGTCGCAGGTGTTGGGCGTGCAACCCGGTGTGCCCGCGACGCAGAAGGCGGAGACCGGCGTGTCGCGGTTGGCCTCGCGCGCGGCGGCGCTGCCCTCGTTGAAGGCGCCGGTACCGGCGCCGACGAAGATATGGCCGCTGACCACGGCGGAGGCCGAGGCCACGCCGCTCGGCACCGGCGCGACGAGGAACGAGCGCAGCGGGGTGCCGCCGGCGCGGTCGAAGACGTTCAGGTTGGCGCGCGGGGTGCCGCCGACCAGCGCCAGGCCGGGGACGCCGACGGTCGGCGCGTAGCCGGTGTCGACGTCCGAGTTCTGCCACAGGATGGCGCCGTCGCCGGCGTTGAGGCCGTGCACGGCCGGCTTCTGCGGGTTCTCGATGCTGGTGCCGAAGCCGCTCTCGAAGACGATCTGGCCCTCGCCGACCGAGGCCGACCCGATGATGCCGCCGATCGGCCCGCCGGGCACGACGTTGGTGTGCCAGTAGGGCTCGAGGATGCCGCTGACCTCGTTCACCCCGTCGCGGTCGAGCACGTAGTAGGTGCCGTCCTTGCCGCCGATACCGACCACCTCGCGCACCTCGCCCTGAATCTCGGCTTCGAAGAGATTGGGCACGGCGCCGAAGGAGAGGTCGTCGTTGTCGACCTCGCGCGGCCGCCACACCCAGGCCGGGTCGCCGTCGAGTGTGAGGGCGAAGATCGCCTCGTCGTACGGGCGCATCGGCGGCGGCAGCGGCGCCGTCTCCGGATCGTCGTCGGTGTCGCAGTTGCTCGACGCCGTGTAGAGCAGGCCGCGGCGCAGATCGAGGGCGGGCGACGACCAGACGTTGCCGCAGGCGTACTGATAGCGATCGAAGTCGCAGCCCGGCCGGCTGGCGAGGAAGCCGTCCGGCAGATCGAGCTCGGCCTCGGTATGGAAGCCGTCGAAGCGACGGATGTCGTCCTCGGCGAACGGGCGGCAGGTGGTCAGGGTCATCAGGTCGAGGAACCAGACCAGGCGACCGTCGTCGGCGCGCAGCGCGTACATGCCGCCCTTGCCGGGGGCGGAGTCGTTGACGTCCATGCCGAAGAACACCAGGCCGTTGGCGACCGCCGGGGTCGATTCGATCTGGTTGCGCTCCTGGCGCGGCGTGCAGTCGGTGCAGCCGGTGCCGGCGTCGAACTGCCAGAGCTCAGCCCCGGTGGTGGCGTCGAGGGCGTACATGGTCTCGCCGCCGGGCACGAAGACGCGCTGCTGGCCGTCGATCCAGGCGACCGTCGGCGTCCCGGCGAAGGGATAGAACGTGCCCGGCTGCGGCTTGCGCCGATAGCTCCACACGCGCCGGCCGTTGTCGGCGCGCAGGGCGTAGACGTAGTGATCCCAGGAGGAGACGATGACGAGCTGGGTGCGGCCCTCGTCGGGCAGGTCGACCCAGGTGACCACCGGCTGGGCCGAGATCATGCCGCTGGTCGGATACTTCCACTTCGCCACCAGCTTCTCGACCGTCCGCGCGGTGATGATGTGCTCGCGTGGATTGAAGTACGTGCGCCGCAGGCTGCCGCCGAGGGTGAGGATCTCCTCGCGCGCCGGCAGCACGGCGACGCTGTCGGCGAAGCTGAGCCCGGCGGCGACCAGTTCCGGTGCCGCCGGCTGGTGGGCGTCGTCGAAGACGACGCGACGCACGGTGCCCTTGCCCTCGACATCCTGGAACTGTGCGTTGAGGCCGAGGTCGGCGTAGTAGAGCGTGCCGGCCGAATCGAAGGCCATGCCGGCTGGGTTGCCGCCGCTGCCGGGGGTGAACAACTCGCGGATGAAGGTGCCGTCGGCGGCGTGCTCGCGGATGCCGGCCTTGGCCTCGCCGAGGCCGATCACCTGCGAGACGAAGAAGTGGCCGCCGGGGTCGCGGGCGACGCCGAGCGAGGCAACGAGGTCGGTGTACTCGATGAACGGGCTCTTGTTCAGCCCCGTCGTGGCGCAGGTGTCGGGCCCGGCGGCGAACGGCGGCGCGATGCGCTGCACCCTGCCCGGCGGGGCGGCCTCGGCGACGTAGAGGTTGCCGTCGTCGTCGATGGCCATCGTCCCGGGCGTGCGCAGGGTCTGATCGAGGATGCACGACTGTGCGTAGTCGGGCGGGAAGTAGACGATGAGCTGGCCGTCGGCGCCGCCCTGCGAGCCGATGGCGGTGGTGAACAGGCGGCCGCTGGCATCGACGGCGCAGCCGATGGGATCGCCGACCTGCGTTTCGTTCTCGCGCGCCGGCAGCGGCAGCTTCTGCAGGAACGTGCCGTCGGCGGCGAAGATCCCCCAGCCGGGGCGCACGGCCGGCTGGCCGGTGTCCTCGCCGACGACGTAACGGCCGTCGCCGCCGGGCAGCACGCAGAGCTGGCCGTTGACGTGCGCGTGCGACGCCGGAATGCCGACGGTGTTGTGGCCGCTGGCCAGATCGCGCTCCGTCAGCTCGTTGTCGTGCAGGCTGAAGAGCACCTCGCCGGCCGGCCCACCGCCGCAGCCGTCGAGGCTGCGGCCGACGGCGCGCGTCAGTTCCGCAATGCTCACCGCGCCGTCGCGGTCGTTGTCTGCCATCTCGCAGACTGACGGCTCGGCCGACTCGAGCGCGATCTGCACGCCGCGGATCAGCTCATTGATGCGCACCGCGGCATCGCCATCGCAGTCGCCGACGCACGCCGCGGCGGGGCGCGCCAGCGCCAGCGCTGTGAGAACTGCCGCACACACCCCGGCCCATCGTCGCCCGCTCGATTGCATCTGGAACCCCCTGCCTCGTCTCTCAAGAAAAAGATTCAACGCAGAGGCCACCGAGGTCCGCAGAGGGCGCAGAGAAGAGCCGGAAACAATACTACTCCGGGTCGTGGGCGTGCACCCTCAGGACTCTCAGTCTCGCTCTGCGCCCTCCGCGCCTCCGCGTCTCCGCGTTGAAATCCTTGGAAGTCGCAATAGAAGCAAGTCTGCCCTCAGGATGGTTTTGTTGCCAGCGGAACTGCCTCGGCCTCGGCCAGCCACAGGTCGGCCGAGGCGTCGGCCGGCATGCGCCAGTCGCCGCGCGGCGACAGGGCGCCGCCGGAGCCGACCTTGGGGCCGTCGGGCACGCAGTCGCGCTTGTACTGGCTGGCGAAGAAGCGGCGTACGAAGACGATCAGCCAGCGGCGGATGTCTTCGAGGGCGTAGCGGCCGTCGAAGGCGTGCAGCGCCAGGCGGGCGACGCGGCGCGGGCCGCTGCCGAAGCGCAGCAGATGGTAGAGGAAGAAGTCGTGCAGCTCGTACGGACCGACGATGTCCTCCGAACGCTGTACGATCTGGCCGTCGGCGCCGGGGCGCAGCAGCTCGGGGCTGATCGGCGTCGCCAGCACGTCGCGCAACACCGCCTGCACCGCCGCGTCGCCGGTGAAGATCACCTCGGCCACCCAGGTGATCAGGTAGGTGATCAGCGTCTTCGGCACGCCGGCGTTGACGGCATAGTGCGACATGTGGTCGCCGCCATAGGTGCACCAGCCGAGCGCGATCTCGGAGAGGTCGCCGGTGCCGAGGTCGATGCCCGCCTCGCGCGACGCCGTGGCGAACAGCAGCAGCTTGCGCAGCCAGGCCTGGACGTTCTCGAAGGTGACGTCCTCCTGCTCGGGCGGATGGCCGATGGCGGCGTAGACCGACTCGCTCAGCGCGGCGATCGGGATCTCGCGAAAGGTCGCCCCGAGGGCGCGGATCAGGCGCTCGGCGTTGGCGCGCGTGCGCGCCGTCGTCCCGAACCCCGGCATGGTGACCGCGATGATGTGCTCCCGCGCGATGCCAAGCAGATCGAGGGCGTGCGCGGCGACCAGCAGCGCGTGGGTCGAGTCCTGCCCGCCCGAGATGCCGACGACGAGGCGCCGCGCCGCCGCCGGCAACGCCTCGAGACGGCGCGCCAGCGCGGTGGCCTGGATGAGAAAGACCTCGCGGCAGCGCTGATCGCGGCGCGCCGGGTCGTCGGGCACGAAGGGCAGCGGTTCGACGCGGCGGGCGAGCCCATCGTAGAGCGCCGCGGCGCGCGTTTCGCCGCCGGCGGCGCAGCGCACGCGGCGTTGCGGGCGGGCGTGGGCGCGGGCGTTGGCGCCGAAGGAGGTCTGGCGCATGCGGTCCTGCTGCAGCGCGTGCAGGTCGACGTCGACCACCACCTGCGCCCCGCCGAGGGCGAAGCGCGCCGTCTCGCCGACGATCTGGCCGCGCTCGGCGATCAGGCCGTGGCCGTCCCAGGCGAGATCGGCGGTCGACTCACCGAAGCCCGCCGCGCTGTAGAGCTGCACCGCCAGGTTGCGCGCCGACGAGCCGCGCACCAGGTCCTGCCGGTACTCCCACTTGCCGACGGTGATGTTGGAGGCGGAGAGGTTGGCGAGCACGGTGGCGCCCGACAGCGCCGCGACCGTGCTGGGCGGGATCGGCACCCAGAGGTCCTCGCAGATGTCGGTGTGCAGCACGAAGCCCGGCAGGTGCGGCGCCTCGATCAGCACGTCGGTGCCGAACGGCACCTCGGCGCCGAGCAGGGACAGGGAGTCGACGCTCGCCACCGCCGCCGGCTGGAACCAGCGCAGCTCGTAGAACTCGCGGTAGTTGGGCGGATACGATTTCGGCGCCACGCCCAGCACCTGGCCGCGGTAGAGCGTCACCGCGCAATTGTAGAGCTGCCCCTGCACGCGCAGCGGCGCGCCGATGCTGAACAGCAGGTTCCAGTCGGCGGTGGCCGCGGCGAGACGTTCGAGCGCCGCCAGTGTCGCGTCGAGCAGCGGCGCCTGGAAGAAGAGGTCGCCACAGGTGTAGGCGCTCAGGCCGAGCTCCGGACAGACGGCGTAGTGCGCCCCGGCCCGGTACGCCGCCTCGAGCTGCTCGAGATGGGCGTCGGTGTTGTACACCGGATCGGCCACCCGCGTACGCGGCACGCACACCGCCACGCGCGCGAAGCCATGCGTGCGTACGTCGAGGAAGTTGTCTCGCAGCGCGTCCACGGGGACGGATAGTACACGCAAGCCGGCCAGAAAACCCAACCATTCGCACAGCGGGAGCACGCGTCCGCACTCCAAAACACCTCTCGGCGCGTGACATTTTCCACGAAGTTGTGTAGTCCGCTCCCCCGTACCGGAAACAAAGCATGGGTTTGGTGCTCGATTTCGACCTGCATCGGCGACGGCGGCCGCGCACGCCCGGTCGCCCCCAGCCGGCGCCCAGCCCGGCCCAGCTCATCTGCAACCATTGCGGCGAGCCCCACCCGATCGTCCGCCTGCCGGGCGGCGAACAGCGCTGCGTCACCGCCTTCTTCGACGGCACGCACTGGTTCTGCCGCAACCGCGGCTGCCGGCGTGCGTGGTTGGAAAGCGACGGCGGCTGAGCGGGGAAGAAGCTTCACCACAGAGGGCACAGAGAACACAGA